>CALBRY010000150.1 GCA_937927665.1 uncultured Chloroflexota bacterium | reverse complement strand
ATTGGCCCCGCCGCAAGGCGATGTACTGGTGGTCGAACTTCGATGCGGATGAAGTTCGAGAAGAATTCGACGTGATTGCATCAATTGGGATGCGCGTCGTCCGTCTTTTCCTGCTGTGGGATGACTGGATGCCTACTTCGGATCAAGTCGATGCACAGCGGATGCGCGATTTCAAAGTTGTATGTGATATTGCTGCCGAGCGCGGCTTGCAGCTTGATGTGACCTTCTTTACGGGGCATATGAGCGGTCCCAACTGGTCACCGCGCTGGCTTCTCAGCACCGATACGCCGCCCGTATCACCATACTTCGGTTATGTGCGTCAGGTACTCAGCGACGGGCAGATTGTCCCGAACGGTGGCTACCGGAATATGTTCCACGATACCGAAGCGCTGAACGCCGAGCGTTTGCTCCTAAAAACTGTCGTCGGTGAATTTAAGAATCACCCCGCGATCTGGATGTGGAATCTGGGAAATGAGCCGGATTTGTTCGCACACCCGCATACGGCAGCCGACGGCAAGGCGTGGGTCAAAGAAATGCGCGATCTGATCCTGACTGTTGATCCATCGCATAAAGTCACGTGTGGACTGCACGCCGACAGCGTGATGAATGACAACGGCTTGCGAATCCATGATGTGTTCGGGGAAGCGGATCTCGCGGTGATGCACGGCTACCCGATGTACTCTCATGTGGCACGCCACAACCTTGATCCTGATTTTGTGCCGTTCCTGTGCGCGCTGACGACTGCCCTATCCGGTAAGCCATGCCTTGCCGAAGAATGGGGCGGATGTACCGCACCGCTCGGTCATGACTCGGAAGTGTGGGAGTGGACGAGCTATCAAGGCACGCATCGTAAGCAGTTCATGGCGGGTGAAAATGCCTTTGCCGATTACGTGGGTGAAGTCCTGCCCAAGCTGGTCGAAGTAGGATCACCGGGCGCGATGTTGTGGTGTTATGCCGATTACGTAGAAAGCCTGTGGGATCGCCCACCGTGCGATGAGCACGGAGCGAAACACGAGCGGCATTTCGGTCTGGTTCGCCCGGATGGGTCACTCAAACCGCATGCCGAAGTGATCCGCAAGTTTGCCGCCACCCAGCCTATCGCACAAACGCCTAGCCGAACCGTCACGCTCGATGTGACGCCCGAAGAATACTACGCCAATCCTTCCGGGAGCGCGGAGCGCTTGTATAAGGCGTATATCGCGCAGTACGAAACCGGAAACGCATAGATCGAATTATGAACGTTCGCACACTTCGCACCCTCGCGCTCATCTGGCTGGCGTGGGTTGTCATCTTGATCGGCTACATGCACTTCGCGCCCATTCGTTATGCACCATCACGCACGGATGACGCGCTCGTATGGACGGCAAACGAAACCCGCCGCGACAGCAACGAAGGCAAAATCTACCTGTTAGAGCCGCTCCTGAATACTCAGGTGGCATGGGACAGCGAGTTTTACCTATCCGTTGCCACGTTTGGCGGCTATGACGATCCGGCGATCCGCTTGGTCACACCGCAGCGCGGGGGAAGTACCCCCGCGTACAGCATGAGTTATGCGTTTTTCCCGTTTTATCCGCTGATGATGCGTGTGGTGCGCGCCCCGTTCCCGCTTTTGGGGCTAAACGATATTGCCGCATCAACGCTCGCCGGGGTGATCGTATCGGTGGTCGGCGCGCTTGCCGCGATGATCGCGCTGTATGATCTGGTGCGCGACGAACTCGGCGACGAGGGCGCAATCCGCACAGCGTTTTACATGCTCATCTTCCCGGCGGGGTTCTTCTTCGCCGTCGTGTATACCGAAGGCTTGTTCGTCGCGCTGGCGTTCGGCAGCCTTGCGCTGATGAATCGAAAACGGTTGATACCTGCCGCGATTCTGGCGATGCTCGCTGTGTGGACGCGCTCGGTGGGCGGTGCGCTCGTGATTCCGCTCCTGATCACATGGGCGTATCAAATGTGGAAACAACCGGAAGCGCGGCGCGGTTTGCTGCTGCGTCTGCCGCTGTTGTTCCTGCCCATCGCGGCGTATTTCATCTGGCGGGCGGCGTATGGCGTTCCGTTCGATTTCGTCAACGCGAATTGGTTCGGTAATGCGCTGTTTGACTTCGAGAACTCGCGCCTAGCATGGGAGCAGTTCCTTGAACGCGCCGCCGTTACCCCCGAAGCCTCCGCGTATGCGGCGATGAGCGTCGGCGCGATGGCGATCGCGGCGATAAGCTGTCTGCTCACGATCCGGCGTTATCCGGCGGCGGCAATTTTCGGTTTGATCGCCATCTTGATCCCGCTCACAAGCGGATGGACGGCGACGAACAGTGCATTCCGTTATGCGTTGGTCGTCCCCACCCTGCCGATCATGCTGGCACGATGGGGAAAACACGCAGCATTCGACCGCGCATGGACGCTGTTCAGCGTGCTGCTGCTGGCAATGAATGCGTTCCTATTCGCCTTCGATTTTTGGGCGGGTTAAACACCCTCAGTGTTATTGATTTGCGGGGGCGGGCTTGAGTTCGCTCCCGCTCCCCTGCCCTGTTCGGATCGGGATCATCGATTCGGGCAGCGGTTTTTGTTCGATCCATGCACGCATCATCGCATCAAACAACTGCGGCGCTTCGCCATTCCAGCCATGATGCACCTGCGGCGCTAAGACGGCGACGTTGTTGGGCAGCACCGCGGCGAGTGTACGCACCGACTCCACATTGAACGCGATATCTTTCTCACCCGTCACGAGCAGCGTCGGCGCAGCGATTTGACTCATGCCCGGCGGCAGCACGAAAGACATCAACTCGTGGACGACTGACCAATACATCGGGCGCGACAGCTTCTTGATGAACGCGGTGAATACTTCCATTGCTTCTGACGGGATAAACAACATCCGCGCGAATACCTTTACCCCCAGCGGCGTATTGAGCAGCAAGCCCACCAAGCGGCTTTGCAGTTGATACATGAGTTTCGGCGTCGGTTCGCTTGCGGGTGATCCGCTGATGATGGCACGTTCGACGCGGTGCGGATGGCGCAGCAGCACATGCAGCCCAACCAACCCACCGAGCGATAAGCCGATCACATGCGCGCGTCCGTTGGTCGCGTGGTTAGCGATCACCTCTGCGACCAAATCAGCGGTATCCGCCATTGATTTCCACGGTACAGCATGGCTATCCCCATGACCGGGCATTTCGATATTGAGCAGATGGTAATCGGCAAAACTGGCGATCTGGTCTGTCCACATCCAACCGCCCATCGCCAACCCATGCAGAAAGATCAGGGTCGGTTTGCCGGGGGTTCCGCTTTCGGTAAAGTGTAGGGTCGTCATTCAGGTTTCTCCTTGTGAGATTCGTCATTCAAGTCAGGATCAATCATGATGATGCCGCTCATGAACCAGCGGCGGCGATCAGGGTGTTCGGGCGAGGGTTGGTGATAAGGCGCCATGATGGCATCGATTTGATCACGGATGCGCGCCATTTCTTCGGCGGTCGCGTGGATTTTGTCTTTTGAATACAACGCGATGGGTAAATCAACCGGTCTTGAAGCGTGCTGCCCTGCGCGTGCGAAGTCCGCCATGAGCGTGGAAAAGAACACCATGAAATAGTGGAACTGCTCGGTTTGAGAGAGCGCCGCCATCTCAGCAATAGCGACATGGACGGTTTCATCCGCAAGGTGCAGCTCCCGCTCGACTGTGCCGCGCACCTTGACTTCGCGGACGACGATCAGCATTTTGTTTTCAATGAGTAGATTGATGTGACGGTAAAGCGTCGTCTGCGGCACATCGGGCATACGCGCGGCAATTTCTTGTGTGGTGATGGACTCGTATGCCGCCGCTTGAATGATGCGCGCCCGAATCGGGTGAAGAATTAGCTCGATCTTGTCCATATCGCCTCTTGATTGTTTCCAATGTCAATGATATTTCCATTATTGGAAATGGTCAAGAGGTAAAATAAACCCCCTCACCCACGTTTCGGGCGAAGGGGTTGTTTATGCCGCAGATTTAATAGTGCGGGATGTACATCTGATCGCGGATGAAGCCTTCCAGATCCGCCGGACGCTTGAGATCAGTCAAGCCGCGTTTGAAAACGACTTCGGCGACTGCGACAGCGATACCCAACGAGACTTCACGGATTTTGTGGAGCGCAGGATACAGGCAACCGGTATCGAGGTCTTGCTGCGATACCATGCTCGCCAAGGTACGCGCACCGACAGAGAACATTTCGTCAGTGACGAGGTGCGATTCGCTGGCGACAACGCCCAACCCGATTCCGGGGAAGACATACGAATTGTTCGCCTGACCGGGAACAAACGTGTGACCCTTATAGGTCACGGCATCAAACGGGCTGCCGCTGGCGTAAATTGCGCGTCCGTCTGTCCATTCATACGCCTGTTCAGCCGTGCATTCCGCCTTCGATGTCGGGTTCGAGAGCGCCATAATCAACGGGCGTTCGTTCATCTGCGCCATCGCTTCGACGATCGGCTTGGTGAACGTCTGCGGCATGCCGGAAACGCCGATCAGTGCAGTTGGGCGAAGGGCATTAACCGCCGCTTCGAGATCGGCGACAAACGGGTGCTGATGGGCGTAGGGGAGCTTATGCACCGCAAGATCATTGCGTTCTGCACAGACCAAACCCTTGCTATCCACAAACCAGCATTTCGCCCGTGCTTCTTCTTCACTGATGCCTTCTGCAAGCATCGCGGAAACGATCAGGTCAGCGATACCGATACCTGCTTCGCCAGCGCCGAGGAACAGAATTTGCTGATCCTTGAGTGACTTGCCGGTGATCCGCAGGGACGAGTACAAGCCCGCCAGCGTGACCGCCGCCGTTCCCTGAATATCGTCGTTGAACGTGCAAATCTTATCGCGGTACTGCGCCAAGAGGCGGAACGCGTTCTGATTGCCGAAGTCCTCAAACTGAATGAGCGCTTTCGGATAGCGGGCGCGCACGGCTTCGATAAATTCGGCGATCAATGCGTCGTATTCTTCACCGCGCACACGCTCATGCGGCATGCCGATATAGAGCGGGTCTTTGAGCAGCGCGGGATTATTCGTTCCCACATCCAGCGTGACCGGCATACACTTGGTCGGGTCGATGCCCGCGCACGCCGTATAAAGCGACAGTTTACCGACGGGGATACCCATCCCGTCCGCACCGAGGTCGCCCAAGCCGAGAATACGTTCGCCGTCGGTCATGACGATGACGCGCACGTCATCTTCGTACCAATTCGCGACCACTTCGTCGAGGCGTCCGCGGTCTTCAATGGTCACGTACATACCCTGCGGGCGGCGGAAAATATGCGCGTATTCCTGGCATGCCTGTCCTACGGTGGGCGTGTAGATGATCGGCATCATTTCGGCAATGTTATCCAACACGACCCGATAGAACAGCGCCTGATTACGTTCCTGAAGGCTGATCAGGTAAATGTATTTCTCAAGCGGAACAGTCTTGCGGCGCACATTTTCCAGCACGCGGCTGCTCTGTTCGTAAATCGAAAATACGCGAGGGGGCAGAAGTCCACGAAGCCCCAGTTTGTCACGTTCTTCCGGGGTGAACGCTGTCCCTTTGTTCAGTGCAGGATCGCGCAGAAGTTCGATTCCGCGCGCATCGGTTGATAATAATGGTTGTGCAGTCATACGAAAGTACCTTCTCCCTTGAAGGGGCACTCTAATGCCAGTATTAGATTAACAAGAGAGCGCTCTCATGCTCAAGGCAGATGGTCACGGATGCGGCATGACAGAGGGCTCAATCGCTATAATCATCTTGTGAAACACTGACCGCGAAACCACATGTCAAAGGCAGATCATGGAGTCAATTTCCACGGAACGTCCTCTCAATTTCTGGCAGAAACTGCGGCGACTGCGCCCGCTAGAAGGTCAAACGCTCGTGTGGCAAATGATTGATCTGCAAAAAGGCGTGTTGGTGCAGATCGCCGCTTTCGTTCTGTTCATCCTCAGCTTTCATTTCATATTCAGTTGGACATGGAGCATGTCGATCGCCATGCTGATCAGCATGTTCTTACATGAATGCGGGCATGCGTCAGTTTTCGCGCTGGCGCGGATCAAGTTCCGGATTCTGTTCCTGTTTCCGCTGGGAGCGGTTGCCGCACCGATTGACAAGGCAGAAGATGAAAAATCGGATCGACTGCACTGGAACACGATAAGCTGGCTGCTGCAAGCAGGACCCGCCGTCAACGTGATTCTGATGGTGCTTTTTCTGGTCACGCGCCCGTTGATCGCCAATGTGTCGGGAGAAGCAGGCTTAATCCTGTACCGTTTCAGCTTCGATATGGTTTATGTCAATGGACTGCTGGCGATCATGAACCTCATCCCCGTGTGGACGCTCGACGCCGGACAGTTATTCAACGTGCTGTATAACTCATTGGATGAGCGGGAAGACCGCCGGGTAACGGCTGCCCTGCTTGGCGGAATGCTCGGCTTGATGATATTCCTCACGGGTGTGCTGGATTTTCGGGGATGGGCGTTTGTCCTCGTCCGGGTGATCGAATTTTTCGGCTGGGTGGTGTTTCTGGTAATTTTCGCGTTCGGAATCCTGAATAAACAGGAGCGCGATAAGGCGATCAATGCTGAATCAAAGCAGGCGATGAGCAATGCTCAAGCGTATGTGCAGATTGCCGTTTACATCGTGTTGGTGATCACCACGCTGAGTATTTTCGCTCGCAGTATGTAGCAGGATATTTCGCCCACGCCGCGCAAATAATGCTAGAATAGGCAATGTTAATTCTGTAGATTACAGGCTGGAGACGATCACCATGTCCGCGAATGTCGAAGCGATGGTGCGTGAAGGAATCGCCGCGTACAAAGATGGACGCAAAGATGAAGCGCGGGCGCTCCTCACCAAAGCGACGGAACTCGACCAGTTCAATGAACAGGCATGGCTGTATCTGAGCGGCGTGGTCGAAACGCCTGAGGATCAGCGGATTTGCCTCGAAAACGTACTGTCGATCAATCCCCTTAATGAAAAGGCGAAAAAGGGACTCGCTTTCTTGGATGGCGAAGAAGTGAGTTTTGAAAAACCGAAACCGCAGCCTGTGGTCAAGCCGCCTACGGTGATGCCCACAAGCGTTGAATGGGATGCTCCTGCTGACCCGTCATCAGCGGCGACGCGCACCCCTCCCCCACCGCTGATTTCTGATGATGAATACGACAGTTGGGTGACAGGCTTGAATCTGCCGAGCAGCGCACCGGGAGCACCCGCGCAGCCTGAACCGGAATTCTCGCGTCAGACTACGGCGTTTGACGAAGAGTTCGTCGGGACACCATTCACAGATGCGGATTTCGGTGATGATCTGCTCGATGGTCCTTTCAAAACAAACGACGCATCCGCACCAGCCAATGATCCGATCAAACTGCGCGTGTATGATTTCGGAACTCCGGCAGCGGTGATCGCTGACGCCGCTAAG
>CALBRY010000149.1 GCA_937927665.1 uncultured Chloroflexota bacterium | reverse complement strand
GACACCGTTCAGCTTGATGACTTTTCGCAGTTTGACCGCGCCATCACCGGGTACGCGTTCGAGCATCAAGGTAATTTCGATGCGGTTGATCGCGGTGGTGCGGGTGCAAACTTCCGCCGAAACGCGGGCATAGGGGATCGGTTCAGTTTCGGCGCGCCAGTGGATCAACTGGCGATCAGTAGCGGTGTACGGCGATTTTGACGCGGCGAGATAATAGATGGCTTCAAGCAGGCTGGTTTTTCCCTGTGCATTTTCGCCATGCAGCACGATCGGACGCGCGGCGGGCATGCTCAATTCAAGCCGCGCATAATTGCGAAAATTGGTCAGGGAAATGTGATCCAGATGCATGAGAATGCGCTGCTCACGAGAAGGGTTAGAACAGGGATTCTACCAGAAAGTGACCGAATTTTCACACCTGAAAAGCGACAAAAGCGCGCAAAGGCTGGATGAGAACCTTTTCGTATTAGAGATCGTAGAGCGTCGTCCGGGATGACTTCAAAGCGGCATACAATGGGGATATTCTGCGCCACACCTTGAGCGATGATCCGGATGGAAAAACTCACCGCGCTTCAGTTTCAAATCTCTCAGATTCAACCCCGACAGCTTCTCAAACGTCTAGACCCGATCGTAACGATCTCGGTTGATACATGGGTGCTGGCGATGATCGGCGTGCCGATCTTGCGCTGGGTGTGGGGGGATGACGCGCTGATCGGCGGGATTGCGCTCGGCGTGGTCTTGCAGGTATTCGCATCGTTTATCACCCTCAGCCGTGCGAAAGGCTGGGGACTGCGTTACGCAGTGCTGGTCGTCGTGCTGATCGCTCCGGCGGCGTGGGCGGTCGAATTTATCGGACATACCACCGGGTTTCCTTTCGGCGTCTATGCTTATACCGAACGTTTACAGCCGCAGATCGGCGGCGTGCCGGTCTTGATTCCGTTCGCATGGTTGATGATGCTCCCGCCCGCGTGGGCAGCCGCCCGCCTGATCATCGGGGATATTCCGGGGATGCGTGGACGGTTGGCATTTATCGGTATGACGGCGATCACCTTCACCGTATGGGATTTGTTTCTCGATCCGCAGATGGTCTTATGGAATCTGTGGGTGTGGGCTGATCCCGGTACCCTGCATTATGCGGGCATCCCGTTGAGTAATTACGCGGGTTGGCTGCTGGCATCGGGCACGATCACCGCGCTGGTGATGGGTGTGTTTCACATCATGGGGCGCGATCTGCGCGATCTCCCGGTGCTTGCGCTGATGGGAATCTATGTGATCACATGGCTGCTGCAAACGATCGGGCAGTTGTTCTTCTGGGGGTTACCCGCTACGGCGATCGTCGGGTTCTTTGCGATGGGTTTGTGCGTCGTGCTGGCACTGCGAGGGCTTGCGCGCATACGGCAGCAATCAAAGGCGACGGCATGAGCGCAAACGCGATATTTCTAACGGTTCTCGGCTTCTTCCTCGGTTCGCTGATGTGGTCATACTGGCTCGGCAAGCTGATGCTAAAACGCGATATTCGCGCCATCGGGGATGGCAACCCCGGCGCGTTTAATCTGCTCAAAACCGGAAGTATCCCCGTCGCGGGATTGGGTATCTTTCTCGATATCGGCAAGGGTGTAATCCCGGCGGGCTTGGCGATGACATTTCTGCCCGTTGGCGGGTGGGAAATCGTCCCGGTGGCGATTGCTCCGGTGATCGGTCATGCGTTTTCGCCGTGGATGCGTTTTAAGGGCGGTAAAGCCGTCGCGGTGACGGGCGGTGTACATATCGGCTTGCAGCCCGATTTCACCCTCCTGATCGGCATTCCGTTGTTTATTCTGCCGTCTCTGATCATCAACCTATCCGGGTGGGCGATCGCGCTGACGATGACTCTGCTGTTTATCGCGCAAGCAGTTGTGCGCCCCTCCGCGCCGATGGCGGTGGTGTGGGCGATCCATACCGTGATCCTCCTTTACAAGTACCGCGCCGATCTCGCGCAGCGCCCCGGCTTACGCGCCCGATCCCGCACACCGGAATAGCTTATGAACGCTCTCCCATTAATGATTCTGCTGCTCCTGTTCATCACTGCCGCGCTGATGACGATCGCGGTGATCACGATCCTAAACGTGTTGACATTTCCGCGTTTGCGCCCTGCTCCGCCGTTGGAGCATCCGCCGCACATCACCGTGTTAATCCCCGCCCGCAACGAAGCCGCCGTGATCGCGGCGACGGTTGAGTCTTTGCTCGGTCAAGATTACCCACGCCTGCGCGTGATCGTGCTGGACGACAACAGCGACGATCAAACAGGCGAGATCGCCCGCGCCGCCGCGAAAGGTGATCGACGGCTGCGGATTCTTAAGGGAATGCCGCTGCTCCCCGGCTGGTTGGGCAAAAATTGGGCGTGTCATCAACTGGCGCAAAGCGCGCTGGAAGAACTCGGTGAAGCGGATGATCTGCTGTTGTTCACCGATGCGGATGTGACATGGAAACCCGGCGCACTGCAAGCGCTCGCCGCCATGCAGCAGAAACGCCGCGCCGATCTGCTCACCGTGTGGAGCACACAAACGACGGTCACATGGGGGGAACGTTTGGTCGTTCCGCTGATGGCGCTCGTGATTCTGGGGTATCTGCCCGCCGTGCTGGTGCATTACACGCGCTGGTCATCGTTCGCCGCTGCGAACGGGCAAGCGCTCATGTTCCGCCGCGCTGCTTATGAAGCGGTTGGCGGACACAGTGCTACCCGCGCCGCTATCGTCGAGGACATCACGTTTGCGCGCCGCATCAAAGCGAATGGGGCGCGTCTGCTGATGGCGGACGGCGCGGGCTTGATCACCTGCCGTATGTACCGCAGTTGGCAGCAAGTGCGCGATGGCTACGCCAAAAATATCATCGCCGGATATGGGAGCGTGATCGGGCTGCTGATCGGGTGGGTGTTCCACTGGTTGATCTTCCTCGTGCCGCTCCTGCTGTTCGTGATCAGCCTGTTTGCGCCGCTCACGCCGATTTCACCGCTGTGGGAAGGGATGCTCACGCTGATCGGGATCACGATTCGAGCACTCACGGCGGCGGCAACGCGTCAACGTGTAGGGGATGCCGTCTTGATGCCTATTTCTGCGCTGTTGATGACGCGGATCGCGCTTCAGGCGATTTACTGGCAAATTCGCTATGGCGGACCGCAGTGGAAAGGGCGCACGATCCGCACAGCGAAACAGACGAGCTAGATCAGAATGGGATAGCTGAGAGAACAAAGGCTGTTACGAACGGCGCGCTCAAACGTGCTGGTCAACAAGGATCGGGTTTCCATCAGGATCAACGATCACGAAACTGCTTGGTCCGCTTGTACTCTCATCGGCTTCCGTTTGAATTTGTACACCCTTTGCTTTTAGCTCTCGTTGAAGCTCACGCACATCCGTAAAGGAATCAAGCGTGTTGCTGTCTTGATCCCAACCCGGATTAAAGGTCAACATGTTCTTATCGAACATCCCCTGAAACAATCCGATGATGTGATCACCATTCTTCATAATCAGCCATTTGTCTGCCGCATTGCCGCCAAAAATGCTGAAGCCTAACTTCTCGTAGAATGACTTCGATGCTTCAAGGTCTTTCACGCTCAAACTAATCGAAAACGCGCCGAGTTTCATAGTCTTCGCCTCTTGAACTTAAGCTTGAACAACAGCACAAACGTTCACAAATGAGATGTTACCATGATTTGGCTTCAATGAAATGTCAGCAGAACTTCACAAATCCAACCCGTAGGCAAAGCGCGCGACTCGGCGGTTTATCGTTAGGGCAAGAGATGGTAGGATCAAGCGCTTTCAAGTCCGTCAACTGCTTTTCGGAGCTATTCCTATCGTGAGACTGATCGCCGCTGCACTGCTCGTAATCAGCTTGCTCGTTTCTGTGCCAATTTTCGCGCAAGACCCCGCTCCGACCGATACCAGCGGACTGGATGCTCCCGCCGGGACTTCGATACCGCTCCCCACCATGGGAGCGCGCCCCGCACCCGCGAATGCCGTTCGTTCCGAGGATGGCGGAACGGTGATGCAGGCGTTGTTTCCCAACCTGCCACAGGGCGGGATCGGCGTAGTGCGCGTGTATGGTGTCAATCCGTCCGGTTCACCGATCACCAGCGTCACCGCTTCTTTTCTCGATGAAGCGATCACGTTTTTTCCGGCTCACGTTGATGAGATCGAGGACAGCTTTTACGGCATCGTCTCCGCCGGAATGGAACAGAATGCCCGCAGCGGCTATGAGTTGATCGCCGCCATCACCTATGCCGATAACAGCGCGATCAATCTGACGATTCCGGTTCAGATCATTATTGGTCCGTTTATCCGCCAGATCGTCACGCTGCCGCCGGATACCGCCCATCTGCTAGATGCCGAACTTGAGCGGAGCGAACTCGCCCGACTCGAATCGATCCACGCGGGCTACACGCTGGAACGTTTGTGGGATGGGGAAAGCTTCCGTATGCCGATCCCGAACGAATTGACTTCACCGTTTGGTGCATTCCGCACGTTTAATGATGTGATCAATACACGGCACACCGGATGGGATATTCGCACCACGCTTGGCGTTCCGATCATGGCGACCCAGAATGGACGGGTGGCATTCTCCGGACGGCTGGAAATACGCGGCAGTCATGTGATCATCGATCATGGTTACGGCGTGTATTCCGGCTATTCGCATCTTTCACAGGTGCATGTCACGACAGGTCAAGAGGTTGTCGCCGGGCAGATCATCGGCTTGACAGGCTCAACCGGACGCACCAGCGGACCGCATTTTCATTGGGAGATGGCGGTTAACGGGCAGTTTATCGACAGCGTTTCGTTTATCGAAATGTGGCTGCCGTAGAAAATCCGGCAATGTGGCGCAACTTTTCTTCGCAGGCTGCGTAAACGGTGTTAACTTAACAACGCAGCCTGAAGAAAGCCCCTTTTATGAGCTACCAACGCATTGTGATGACACAGTACGGTGCGCCCGACGTGCTGACCTTTGTCGAAGAACAATCCCTCCCGATCCCCCGACCCAACGAAGTACGCGTCCAAATGATCGCCACCAGCGCGTGCTTTACAGATACCCTGATTCGGCGCGGGCGGTACTTTGGCGTGAAAGAGAAGCTGCCATTTTCGCCCGGTTATGATCTGGTGGGACAGATCGACACTGTAGGGGAAGCCGTCACGGATTTGCGCGTCGGGCAAAGGATCGCGGCGCTCACTGTAACAGGGGCTTACGCCGAATATCTCTGCTTACCTGCTGAGGAATGCGTCCCGGTTCCGGATTCGCTCGATCCAGCCGAGGCGGTCAGCATGGTGCTGACCTATGTCACGGCTTATCAAATGCTGAACCGGCTGGCAAAAATCGAGCGGGGGCAGCGAATCCTCGTGCATGGCGCAAGCGGCGCAGTCGGTACTGCGCTGCTTCAATTGGGCAGAACCCTCGGATTGGAGATGTTCGGCACGGTATCCGCCGCCAATGCTGAAACGGTACGGCAGTTGGGAGCCGTCCCGATTGACTACCGGAACGATGATTTTGTCGTGCGCATCGCCAGCCTGACCCCTCCCGGCGTGAATGCCGTGTTTGATGCGATCGGGGGCAGTAACTTCGCCCGTTCGTATCGCTGTTTACAACGTTCGGGGACACTCGTCGCCTACGGCACGTATCGCAGTGCTATCGGAGAGGAAAAAGGCGGATTTTCGAGCTACATGAGTTTGATGCTGCGTAACTTACTGCCGGATGGCAAATCTGCTGTGATTTACAATATAACGGGGCTTAAAAAGCAGCATCCCGATTGGTTCCGCCAAGACCTATCCGCCCTGTTCCAACTTCTCAAAGACGGGCGTATTCAACCGCTCATCGCGCGGCGGTTCAAACTCGCGGAAGCAGCCGAAGCGCACAGACTCTTAGAAGCACGCGGAGTCGCGGGGAAACTCGTTCTACTGGCGTAAGCGAACCGCATCAACGCAAAAGCTGAATGAGAATCTTAACGCCTTTGCGTTGATGTGCCGCTTTGTGGTCATTTTTCGCCTTGACCAGTTACACGAGAGCGGTTATACTTCTCTTTACATGCCGAGGTAGCTCAGTTGGTAGAGCAACGCACTGAAAATGCGTGGGTCGCCGGTTCAAGTCCGGCTTTCGGCACACAAAAAACGTCGCCAAGCGCGGCGTTTTTTGTTTCCCAGCCTACACATCGAGCAGCAGCATCGAATTCAGCCGCCATGTGCGCCACAGCGCATGAAAGAATCGCTTGAGTTCGCGGATCGTCCGGTCGTCGCTTTCTTCCGGCTGCATCAAAAATGGAAAGTGCTGGTCAATTTGATCCGGTGAGAGCATCCGGTTCATGATCTGGACGATGACGTTCGCTTCGATTTTGCGCTGCACCGCACCAAAGAACATGAGCAGCATCGCGGCGTGCGGCGGTTGGACATGACCGAGCAAGAACAGCATCTCAAAGGCTTGATTGGCGCTAAACACAAATTCGACCAGATCGCGCCCCAATACCTGAGACTCCTCAAAATAGATCGGGTTCTGGCGCAGCGCCGCGACGCTCGTCCCGTCGTACCCCAATTCCTCTACACTTTTACGCAGCAGCAGCCACAGAAGCGGTTCTTCGGGGGGTGGCAGCCGATCGAGAAGCCAACGTTCCGCCGCCGTGCTGATCGGATACTGAACAAAATTCATGCACCCGAACGGATTCCCGGTCACGTTGGCGGGGCATCCTTCGCAGTGAACTTGCAGCGGTTCGAGCGCATCGGCGTTATCGAGCGCATTTTGCACGACAATCAACTGCGTTTCTTCTGAGCCATCCGGCTGACTGCGCGTGTATTCAAAACCCATCTCGCTTGGTGGGCGCATATCGCCCGCGTCGCGGAAGGTGCGGATCACCGTCAGCGCCCGCTCGCGAAACTTGATCCGGTCAAGAATATCTTCAGTACCGAGTGTCTGTTTTGGGACACACGAATAATCGACAATGTGATCGATTGCCATGAGGAAAACTCCGCTTGCTTGAAAAGATGACTGGTGTAAACCCTGTGCATCCGAGACAGAGGGTTATTATACGGTATGCCACGTCTGGCAGTTAGCGAAAACTTAGGCGGCAGCCAATGAAACGACGATCACACGCGGCGCGGATCGCGGCGGAACATCTACTTAAAATGCTCACCGGGCGGCGCTATGCGATCGCATGCGGGCGCGGTTCTGCCGTTATCGAAACGGCGCTGAGGGCGATCAATGCACAGAACCGCGTGGTGCTGATCCCGGCGAATACCTGCTACGCGGTATTGTGGGCAGTGTTGAGATCGGGGGCGATTCCTCAGTTGGTCGATATCGATCCGCAAACGGGGAATGTCTCGGTCGAAACACTGGAACAGGCGGGAATCGATCATCCGGCGGCGGTGATCCCGTGCCATTTGTACGGAATGCCCGCGCCGATGCAGGCGATCACGGCATGGGCGCACGCACGCGGCGCGTTTGTGATCGAAGATGCGGCGCTGGCGATCGGCGCACGGGTTGATGATCAGCCTGCCGGATCGTGGGGGGATGTCAGCCTGTTCAGCTTTGGAACGGGGAAGATCATCGATGTGGGAAACGGCGGGGCGGCGCTGACCGATGATCCGGCGCTTGCCGAAGTGATGCGCGCCGCGCTCGATGCGCTTCCGATGTTGAACGAACACACGGATCGGCTGATTGAAGGGTGGGCGGAACTCTATTGGGCGATGCATCGCCACGAAGCGATCACGCCAGCGCTTGCCGAACTTTACCCGCGCCTGTTCGCGCTGTACGGCGAAACGATGGCGTTCAGACTGCCGCCGGATGGCTGGCGCGAACTCCCCGAAGCGTTTGACGGGCTTCCGGCGAATCTCGCGCACCGGGCGGCGCTTGCTGCGATCTATGATGCGGCATTTCCAGCGCAGATCATGATCCGCCGCGCATCGGGCGCGGTCTTG
>CALBRY010000148.1 GCA_937927665.1 uncultured Chloroflexota bacterium | reverse complement strand
GATCCAGCGGCTTGCCGACCGGCTGCCACGAGGCTGACCAGTAATCGCCGTTGGCATCATCGCGCAGATACACATATCGACCGGGTTGATCGAGCGGCACACCGTTGAAGCGCATCCTCAGGATGCGTCCGGTTCCACCGGAGCGGTAGAAACTGTATCCGCCCGCGTTCTGGGTAATGATGCCGCCATACAGACGTGAGCCTAGATAATTGATCCATGACTTGGGCGTATCCGGGCGGGTGAAGACATATTCTCTCCGCGAGTCATCAAAATAGCCGTACTGCATCACACTGCCTTTCATCCACATAAGAGAGCAGACAGTGTACCGCAAACGTCTAAGGCTGACTTGCGAAATCTTTCACAAAAACAAAAAGTCTCCGCCTGCCCTTTAGATGGGGGACGACAACACAACCACAACCCGAAAACCCCCGTTGACGACCCTGACGCCCGGATCGTTCCCGTTGCGAAAGACCGCGCGCGAGACGCCTCGATTGAGGCTCCACGAACCCCCGCGCAAACACCGCATGTCGATACCATCTGGGGTATTATCGCCGGGATGCTGATAGGTGTCCGCCCATTTCGTCAAACACCACTCCCAAACATTCCCGCTCATGTCCAGCGCGCCAGACGGACTCGCACCACCGGGGAAAATGCCCACCGCCGATGTACGCCCGATCCCAGTTTCGCGTGTATTCCCTTTGTATGGATCAAACGTATTCCCGTAAGGGTAAATCAAGCCGTTAGTGCCGCGTGCCGCCTTTTCCCATTCCGCTTCAGTCGGCAGCCGGATTTCTTGCCCGGTTTTCGCGCTCAACCACCGGCAAAAAGCATACGATTCATACCATGTCACTCCGACAACAGGATGATTAGCGATGTGCCACTGCGGATCGTTCCAATACGCCTCAGGCTGACGGTTCTCACCGCGCCATTCGCGCCCTGCTTCTGTCCAATAGGCATCGTTCGTGTACCCATCGCTGCTGACGAACGCTTCGTACTGCGCGTAGGTCACGGGATACTTGGCAATCGCGTACTCGTAAGAAATATCCAGTTCGTGCCCTTCCCCGAAGATGAATTTTCCCGCCGGGACGGGACACCACACCAGATCGGGCAGACCATTAGCGCTTAACCCCACACCCGAACGGTGATCACCGCGCTGCGCCATGCGCCGCCCGCCTTCCGCGCACGCCATCGGGTCACGCCGCAACGCTGGATCGGGCGAAGGTTCACACAGCGAATCTAATGCCTTTTCGCTGCATGGCGCGCCGCTTTCCAGCGCGCAGCGGTATGCCAGCGTCGGCTGTACCGGAGTCAGCCATTCGACCACACGGGTCGAGTCGCTCTCCATGCCTGCCAGCAAGATCGCCGTTTCTTCCCATCCGGTTGGCTTCCACCATTCATCACCAGGGAAGTATTTCGCGGATGGCACGCCCCGCCGAATATCCTCGCCCATCTCAAAGGCGGCGAAATATTCCTGCAAGAGCTGGTGCGTAAACTTGATCGTCATGCTGCTCATATCGAGGATGCCAGCGCTCGCCAGCAGATAAAGCAGGTGATCAACATCGTGCCCCGGCGCAGCGTCAGCGCTCACCCCACGCGCCCATGCCGTCTCGACCAGTGTCCCTTTGTTCTGCCACTGCATCTGATACGCCAGCGCCATCAGGGCGCGCCGCTGCACCGCTTCATCGATCCATGGAGGACGTTTGAGGGCGGCGGGCTTGCCGCGTTTCTCCCACATCTGGCGCACGAACCCGTCGAATAACTGCGCCCGGTTGTGCGGTACGACGTTTTCCCGCATGAAGATCGCTATCGTCATGGTGAGCAAGAACGGGTTGCGCACAAGTCCGAGCAAACCGGGGTAGGCGGTATCCTCCCGCATCTTGGCACGGATTTCTTTCAAGCGGTTGTCTTGAGTGCCAGTTGTACTTCCAGCAATGCCATCGCCAAACCAGAAATCGCGGAACCTGTTGCCTTCGCGCTGCCAGATGCTCCAAATCTCGTTAACCTCTGCGCCTGCTAACCCTGTGAATAACTTCTCTCGTGCCGATTCACTCAGCGAGTAGGCTGTCATGAACGCCAGTACGCGCTCCATATCGAGCGGCAGCACATCGACCCGCTGCAAGTCCAACTTACGTTCGACGTAATCCAGCTTGCGACACGTCAGCATCACGCGGACTTTCGGGTTGCGTTCCAGCCATGCTGCGACCGCTTTCACGTTCTCAAATGCCGTTTCGTTTAATCCGTCGAGCAGCACCACCAGCCGATCCGGGAGAT
Organism: uncultured Chloroflexota bacterium; assembly: GCA_937927665.1. GTDB lineage: Bacteria > Chloroflexota > Anaerolineae > Aggregatilineales > Phototrophicaceae > Flexifilum. The sequence goes on along the minus strand of CALBRY010000148.1, from coordinate 259 downwards.
AGTCGTGCAGGGGCAACCCGCCCAACTGCGCCTCGATGTACGCCTCCAGCGCGCCGCCCTCGAAGCCGCCCAACGGCACGAACACCGGGAGCGGCTGCGTTTCGTTGTGCGCGGCATCGTCCGCTAGGCGATAAGCGAAGCGTTTGAGCGTGGTCGTCTTGCCGCTGCCCGGATCGCCGATGATCGCCACCCGCTCGAATTTGCCGAGCGCATCGCTCAACGCGCCAAATGTCTCAACTTTCGCCCGCGAATCCTCATC
>CALBRY010000147.1 GCA_937927665.1 uncultured Chloroflexota bacterium | reverse complement strand
ACCGTCGATGAGCTTACCCGGCGCGGTGTGCATTTTGAATACTACGAGGGGCAGCTTCACACAAATGCCAAAGGGATCGCCACCTGGGTAGGATCGCACCGGCAGGCATGGTTTACCGATCCGGCAGGTAATATCTTATCGGTGATTCAGTCTCTTTAAGACAACCTGCTTGCTTTAGACACGAACGCTGGGGATGGCATCATCTCCAGCGGGTTGGATGCTCCAGCAGCGATACATCGAAAGGCATCCGCCCTCGCGCAGCAGCTCACGATCTTAGTGCGGATAATCAGATTCATGAAGCCGAACTCATCCTCTGGCGTGATGAATCGGCATCATCTTCTCTTTTTTCTGGATACGCCGCTAACGTTTCACCCCACGGAGTCAGCGGGTGTCAGCCATTTATCCAATTCGACTTTACAGGGTTGAAGCTCACTGCCTGTGTGTAAACGACTACTGCCCGTTATCATCACTACCGCATTGTTGATCGTCCGGCAGCCCATAGGTGATGACCTGCTCGCAGGTGAGTTCCGGGATATAGCGGTTTGCGTGCGTCCATTCTTGAAGCTGCTCGAGCGTATCGTTCCGCCACAGATAAACTTCGCCATCATACGTTCCGACAGCGATTAGGCGACCATCGGGGTTGAGCACAAGCTCATTGGCGCCGTCTGCGCCCGTCTCGATCCGGCGGAGGAGTTCTCCGCGCTCAGCATCCCAAATCAGCAGTACGCCCTGATCCGTCCCGACGATCAGGCGCGATCCATCAGGGGTATAGCGCACGCTTGTCAGTCCGCCGCTTTGTCCGTCATAGCGGTGCAGCATCTCACCGGTTGCCGCATCCCACACGCTGAGCGTTCCGTCTCTTGAAGCTACCGCGAGTCGTGTCCCGTCCGGGTTGTACACGACATGAATACCCTCCGTGTGGGCGTCAAGCGTGCGAATCAGTGTGCCGGATTCACCATCCCAAACGTTGACTTGTCCGCTGAATCCGCCGATGGCAAGCTGCGAGCCATCGGGGCTGTATGCGATCGACCAAATTGCTTCGAGATCAGGATTATCAAGTGTACTGATGGCTTCCCCGGTTGTCCCGTCGTGGAGTGTGACTATCTCACCGCTTCCGCCGATGGCAAACTGCTGCCCATCCAAGCGGTACCCGAGTGCAAACACCCTGATATCAGTTGTCACTAAACGAACCATCTCGCCAGTGGTGGCATTCCAAAACATCAGGGCAGTCCCATCAGGCATCACAACGGCGGTGACGATCAGGCTGCCATCCGGACTATAAGTCGCCGCGCCTATCGTCTGAACAGAGTCAGGCTCCAACAGGTACGCTTCGGTACCCGTCGTCACATCCCATACGCGGGCAACGATGTCTTCGTTGGAGGTGGAGACGAGCTGCTGCCCGTCGTGGCTGAACTCAAGGCTCGAAATGCCCCCGCTGTGTCCGCTCAGCCGATGCACAAGCGCACCGCTGCGCAGATCCCATTCGATCAACCGTCGATCCCACGAAGCGCTGATGAGGTGGAAACCGTCAACACTAAATGCCACGCGGGTGACGCTGCTTGTATGTCCCACTAGTTGGGTGATTGGCTCGCCCGTCGCGGTGTTCCAAATCGTGATTGAACCATCAATCTGTCCCGTCGCTAAGCGTGTCCCATCGGCACTGAAAGCAACACCTGTGCCGCCGTCACTGCCGACATCAATACGCCTGATCATCTCTCCCGTCGAAGCATCCCACAAGATCAAGCCATCAAAAGCGATTGAGGCGATTAACGTTCCATCGGGGTTGAATGCAGCGTCATTCACCCATTCGGTATGTCCCTCCAGTCGCGTGATTTGTTCGCCGCGCACCGCATCCCACAGGATCAAGGTGTTATCCCATGATGCGGAAATAATCGATTTTCCGTCGAGGCTGTACGCCACGCGGGCGATATCGCTTGAATGCCCCGCTAAAGTGTCAAGGATGCGCCCGCTCGCGACATCGAAGATCACGACCGTATAGTTACCGGTGCCGACAGCAAGCTGTGTGCCATCGGGACTAAACGCCAGCCCTCGAGCGAAGAAGAAATCCATGCCGTCATAAAGCGTGCGGACTCGATCCCCTGTCACTGCGTCCCATAAGATGATCGTGCCGTCCGTCGCACCTGTGGCGAACTGTGATCCATCCGGGCTGAACGCAACGCTGTCTACAGAAATCCTGCTCACTTCAATCTGTTCGATCAATGCGCCGGTGACTGCATCCCAAAGGATCGCCGTCCCATCTTGGGAAACCGAGACGAAGCGTGTTCCATCAGGGCTGTACGCGGCATCCGTTACCCAATCCGTATGTGCCTCAACGACGAAACGCGCACCCGGCGCATACGCGATCTCACTCAACAACCGCTCTGTTTGTGCGGTCGGGCTAATCTCGCTCGCTTTCAATGCGAGGGCGAGCGCCAACGCATAATTTCCGCCGGTGTTGTACAACTGCTGGGCGATGGCGGCGATACGCAGACCAGCGGCGAAGTCCTGTGCTTCGCGCACCTGTGTGCCAACGACGGCGATCTGCGCCTCACCTGCTGCCAACGTTTCCGCAATCGGGGTGAGCGTGCGCGGGATGGGAGTCAGCGTTGCACCATAACGGACGACATCCCCGTAGACTCGCGTTGCTTGCATTTCGGCATCGAACGCTCTTTGCATGGAAGACACCGACACGATCACCGATGGGATCCCGATCAGCACCGCGAGCAGTGTTGCCAGTACCAACCCCAGCGTAACACGCCGCTGACGGCGTTCGCGCTGAACACGGCGCTCCTCTGCTTTGCGACTTTCTATGATGTATTCGCGCTGTTCCGGCGTTGGCGCGGGTGTTTTTCCATCGGCATCGCGCAGCCATATTTCCGCTGCATCAACCTGATCACCGATTAGCAGCAAACTAGCCGTGCTTCCGGCGAACTGCCAATCACGTGCTGCGACGAGATAGCGGGTGTGCAGTCGCACATGTGGGCGATCCGTCTCAATTTCTTCGATCAGTACCTTGAACTCCGGCTCAAAGTCACGGTCTGGTGTAAAAATCGCCCAGTTGATCGCCTTCAGCACATCCCAGTTGTCACGCGCATCGGTTTCCCAAGCTTTCTTGAACCACCCCGCGACCACCGCATTAAAGACATCCCCTTCAATTAGCTCGATGACCACCGGGATAATCTTCTTCTGCCGCCGCCGTGCGTGCCGTACCTCCAGATTGCAGATTTCACTCGTGAGGGAATGACGGCTGACAACGAACAGGAACACGTCAGCGGAGTCGACGCCGTCGTAAATCGTCTTGAGGAATTCCTCACCGCGCGGGATCGACTCCCAATCGATCCACACGTCTCGCCCTGCGCGGTCGAGCGCTTCATACAAGCGGCGGACGAAATCGTTGTTCTGGCGTGAATAGGAGATGAAAATATCAGCCAAGATGCACTCTTTCGAACACTGAGGGATTCTTCTTGTTGATGTAGTCTAGCGGAATGTTCAGAAGATCGCCTGCGGTGCCCTAGATATGCTTGCCAGCGGCGCAAATTCACCATAATTGCGAACGCATTTTCTCGTATACTGAAGGTCAATTCAGGCGCGTGGGAGTGGATCAAATGAGCGGCATCGATCCGCCCATCGCTGATCACGTGCACGCCATCATGCTTGGTGATAGGGCGGCGTGTGGGATGCGCTCGATGATGAGGGATAGCCTTCCTTGTTGATTGATTTGTTGTAAAACCCGGATTTTTTGATCAGCATGAGTTAGGTGAAAGGCGAACGAAATGACTGGCTTACAACGGCTGCGGGTCGCAATCATCGGTACTGCGCCGCGTGTGATTCACATGTATGCGCCGATTCTACGCGGGCTACCGGAAGAAGTTGAAGTGGTCGCAGTGTGGGGGCGCAGTCAAGAATCGGCGGCGCGTGTGGGCGGTGTGCTTGGGGTGCCATGGTATCTGGACATCGACAAACTCATGCGCGAAACCGCGCCGGACGTTGGCATCGTCGCTGTGAGCTATCACGCGAACGGACAGGTCGGCTTGATGGCGGTCGAAGCGGGACTGCATGTGCTGCTCGAAACCCCGATCGCGCACGATCTTGTCGAGGCAGACGCGATTATCGCCGCGGCGGCGCAGCGCGGACGTATCATCGAGGTCGCCGAGCAGTTTCACCGTCGTCCGCTGGAACAGATCAAACTGAAGTTGATTGAGTCCGGATTGTTCGGGCGAGTGCATGCATCGTTTAGTGATTTTGCCGGACACGGCTATCACGGTGTAAGTGTGATGCGCAGTTACCTCGGCTTTGACGCTCTCCCGATCCGTGTGACGGGCGCAGTCAAGCAGTATCCGCTTGCGCCGCATTGGTCACGGTTGGGCGGCACAACCGACGCGCGCACCGAAACTCAAGAACATGGCATGATTGAGTTTTCCGGCGGTCAGATGGGGTTATTCCACTGGACGGATGTCGGCTACGACTCGGCACTGCGTTGGTGGCGCAGCAGTCGTTTTCTCGCTGAAAAAGGGATGGGGATTACCATCAGTCGAGGGCTAGAGGTGCAGGAATGGTTGACACTGCTCACACCGGATGGTGAAGCACCCGCCTTTATTACACTAGAGCGGCGTTGGGATCGGGTCGATGGCGGTAGACTGGAGGCGATGGTTGCCCACACGGGCGATCCGTATTTGCCGCTGGTGCGCTGGGACAACCCGTTTAAGGCGCAGTGGCACGACGATGAAATCGGGGTGGCGGGCTGCGTGATGAGCTTGGTCAACGCGGTGCGCACCGGCAGCGCCCCGACCTATGGTGCGGAACAAGCGCGGCTCGATCAGGCACTCATTCTGGCGATCCGGCAGTCGGCGGCTGCGGGCGGGAACCCGATCGATCTGCCGCCGGGGTGAAGTTTACCTATTCCCTTTCACCAACTTCGCAACAGCACCTTTTTGAAACTGATCTTGGCAGTTCTCCTGAATAATATGCGCTGCCCTATGCCAAGCTCTCGATTTTCTTGACAACTGAATTCATATATGCTAGTCTCCAATTGCAAGCGTTTGCAACCTATTTTCCGGAAAGATTTGATTCTTCTTGGAAAAATAGGCGTGTTCTTTTTGCCTTTATGGTACTTTTCTGCAATCGCTTGCAATATGAATGGGAGTTGCTGAGTGGTCTAAATTGCTTCTTGGGCGTTTTTGCTGAAGGTTTCCAAAAAATTCCCATAAATGCACTGTGATTGTTGATGTCATTTGCAAAATCAGTGTCACCAATCACCCCACTCACACAACGGTTGACAATACACAAAACTCATTATGACTACTCTACCAATAGAGGTTTGTGTGTTGGCAGTAAGAACACAAAGTTTCAAACCAATGTGGCGCAGACCGTCTCTCTCATGTTCTGCCAAATTTGTTCCGGTGGAACATAAGTGGGGAGGGGCATAGCAGAAGTCGTCAGTCGGTTTTCGTTCAATATCTTCAATTCAAGGGGATAATCTCAAATGCTACGCAATTTAGCCCGTGTTCTATCCATACTGTTCGTACTCACCCTAGTTTTCGGAAACGCCAGCACGACCATTCAAGCGCAGGATCGGCTCAAGGTCGGACTTTCCTTCTCTGACTTTGCCACTGAACGTTGGCGTAACGAAGAAATCCTTATGCGCCAACTGCTTGAGGACCTTGGCTACGAAGTAATCTCTCAAGAAGCAAATCATGATGTCGTGCTTCAGAACAACCAGATCGACAATATGGTCACCCAAGGTGTCGTGGCGATCATCGTTGTTGCTGAAGATGGCGATGCAGTTTCGACTGCTGTTGATGCCGCTGCCGCCCAAGGCGTGCATGTATTGGCATACGATCGCTTGATCAAGTCGCCCAACATTGCAGCATATCTCTCCTTCAATAACGTTGAAGTGGGTCGTCAGCAGGCGCAGGGTGTGTTGACCGCATTGAATATCGAGGGTGGCGATTGGACTGTTGAAAACCCTGTCCGTCTCGTCAAGCTCGGCGGCAGCCCCACCGACAATAACGCCATTCTGTTCCGTCAGGGGCAGGACGAAGTTCTCCAACCTTATATTGATCAAGGCATCATCGAAGTCGTCGCTGACCAGTGGGTTGACAACTGGGATGCGACCAACGCACTCCGTATTATGGAAAACATCCTCACGGCGCAGAACAACGAAATCGACGCGGTTGTTGCCTCCAATGACGGTACTGCATTGGGCGCGCTTCAGGCGCTCGCTGCCCAAGGTTTGGCAGGTGTCGTCCCGATTTCTGGTCAGGATGCAACGGCTGACGGCGTTAACAGTATTGTTCGCGGTCAACTGACTGTCTCCATCCTTAAGGATATCCGTGACCTCTCCCCGCTGGCAGTCGAATTGATTGACGCGCTCATTCAGGGCGAAGATATCCCTGAACTGCAAGAATTCACCATGGCTGAACTGACCAACGATGCCACGCGCGAAGGTACCGTAATGGCGTACTTCCTGCCTGTTTATCAGGTCACTGCCGACAACGCTTATGAATTGGTTGTCGCGAGTGGTTTCCAGTCTTACGATGATGTCTATCGTGACATTCCGGAAGATCAGCGCCCGCCACGCCCTGAGCCGGCAGCAGAGGCAACCGAAGCCGGCAGCTAATAGCTCCTCATCGGTTCGACTCGGCGCATTAACTCAGTAACACTTCTGTTATGCACTTGCGACGATATATAAGAGGACTCTCGTGATGCTGGCATTCGTGTTAGTCCCACCGAGAGTCCTTTTATCATTAAGGAAAGACGTTTATGGCAAACGCGACTGGCACCAATATCCTCGAATTCCACAACGTCACCAAACGCTTTTCGGGAGTTGTCGCCCTGAGCGATGTATCTCTCAACATCCGACGCGGTGAAATTCACGGTCTCTGTGGTGAAAATGGAGCCGGTAAGTCTACATTGATGAAGATACTATCTGGTGTCTATCCTTGGGGGACTTACGAAGGGTCTGTTCTTTACGAGGGACGTGAACTCAAACTGGAACACAGCTCCATCCGTCAGGCTGCCAACGAGGGCATTGCAATTGTTTATCAAGAGCTGACCATCGTCCCTAGTATGACGGTTGGTGAAAACATCTACTTAGGCAAAGAGCCCGTTGAGCGCGGGGTGATCAACTGGGATAAACTCTATGCCGATACCAAGCAGCTTTTGGAACAATACAAACTTGATATTGTCCCTCAGTCGATTGTTGGTAATTTAGGCATTGGTAAGATGCAGATGACCGAAATTGCTAAAGCTATTTCGAGAAATGCACAGGTTCTGATTTTGGATGAACCAACCAGCGCACTCACTGAAGCCGAAGTCGAAAAACTCATGGAAATTCTGGAGATCCTTAAGTCACATGGGGTCACCTGCATATATATCACCCACAAGCTAGAAGAGTTATTCCGCATCACGGACACGATTAGCGTTTTGCGTGATGGCAAGGTTATCACTTCAAAGCCGACCAAGGAACTTAACCGCGAGATGTTGGTAAGCTACATGGTTGGGCGCGAAATGAAAGAGCGCTTTCCCGAAGGACAGCACACACCCGGTAAAGTCATTCTAGAAGTCGAAGGGCTTCACGCCCGAAACCCGCATACCAACCGTGAAATCCTCAAGGGTGTCTCCTTCCAACTTCGGGAAGGCGAGATTCTTGGCATTGCAGGGCTAATGGGATCAGGTCGCACCGAATTGGTTGCGACAATTTTCGGCGAATATGGCAAGGTCACAAGCGGCGTAGTCAGGCTCAACGGGCAAGTAATTGAGGTTAAGAACTCCCGTCAGGCAATGGCATATGGCATTGGCTTAGTGCCGGAAGACCGCAAAACTCACGGTCTTGTCCTTATTCAATCGATTCTCAAAAATATCTCTCTAGCGAATTTGGGGCAGTTTTCGTCCCTGTTTGCGATTGATACTGATGCCGAACTGAAGCGGAGTTTAGAATACGCAAAAAGCTTGGCGATCAAAGCTCCGAATCTGAATGTCCCGGTTGACTCACTTTCGGGCGGCAATCAGCAGAAAGTTGTCATCTCAAAATGGCTGATGTCTCAGCCTAAAGTACTCATTCTCGACGACCCAACGCGCGGCATCGATGTTGGTGCCAAGTTTGAAATTTACAAGCTCATACGGGAACTCGCAGCGCGTGGAATGGCAATTATCATGATTTCCAGCGAGTTGGAAGAAGTGCTGGGTATGAGCGACAGGATCATGATCATGCACGCGGGGCGCTCGGCAGGCGTTCTTGACGCTGCCGAAGCAACGCAGGAGAAGATCATGGCATTAGCAACCGGGACCGTTGTCCCGACAGAGCAGGCAATCCTCAATCAGTGAGGCATTAATGGCAGCTTGCACTGCTGTATCCGTCAACTCAACATCAAGTCTAAGAGGTAATTTCTTATGAGTTCCGTTTCCCCCTCGACATCACCCTCAACGGCGGCGACTGGTCCAGTTGGAGCTATCGCCAAGATGCTGCGCGCTAACTTACAAACCTATGCGCTGATCTTCGCCACACTGGTCATTTGGCTTTACTTCTCCTATCTGACAAACGGTAGTTTCCTGTCGCCGCAGAACTTCTCGAATTTGTTCCGGCAAATGGTCATCACCGGTTTTCTGTCGGTCGGCATGGTACTGGTCATCGTGACGGGCAACATTGACCTTTCAGTCGGTAAGCTGGCTGGTTTCGTCTCTGTCGTCGTTGCGGCTGTGCAATCCAACTTCTTGACCTCAACTTTCCCTGATCAGCCGATTTTGATTGCTGCCCTATCGGTATTCACGGGCGTAGCAATCGGCTTTTTATACGGCGTGATCCAGGGCTACATCATCGCTTACCTTCGTGTGACTGCCTTCATTGTGACTCTCGGCAGTATGTGGCTGCTCAATGGTTTGATCCTGCTGGTGACAGAAGGACGTACGATTCCAGCGAACCAATCAACCTTCGCCCAAATCGCGCAAGGGTATTTGCCTAACGAAGTTGGGTGGATTATCGCCATAATAACTGTTGTCTTGCTTTTCTACGGGATGTTCAACAGCCGCCAGCGCAAGCGTCGCTATAATTTCGAACTCTCACCAATGAGCTTAGACATTGCCAAGACTGTGCTCTTCTCTGTATTGGTGCTGATTTATGTCTATGTGGTGAACCAGTACAAAGGTATCCAAGCGCCGGTACTGCTGCTTGCCATGGTAGCGCTGGTAGTTTCTTATGTATCGACCAATACACGTTTCGGGCGTTATGCCTATGCAATTGGTGGAAATCGCCAAGCTGCTCAGTTTTCCGGCGTTAATATCCGCCGCAATATCTTCACGATCTTCGTGCTGATGGGTACCTTATGCGGCGTTTCGGGCGTGACATTAGCCTCATATGTTGGCTATGGCACCATCTCGGCTGGGCAAGGCTATGAGCTCGATGCCATCGCTGCTTGTATTCTCGGCGGCACTTCAACCCTCGGCGGGGTGGGAACGGTCTTTGGGGCAATGGTTGGTTCGCTGATTATGGTCAGTCTAACCAATGGTCTCCAGATGGCGAATACCCCTGCTGCTTTTCAGTACGTGCTGAAGGGGATCGTGCTGGTTATCGCGGTGTATGCTGACATCCGAATCAAGCGCAGCAGCAACTAATACACAACGGGCGAAAGTTGGATGTAGATCAAGCTGATCGTATGTCACTCTTTCCCATCATTCGAGGACTTTCCAGAAAGTCACGCGGTGCGATAAGCGGGAATCATTGATAATTCGGTCGACACTTTCGCTTCCAGCAAACTGCCGGAAACAAGCCCGTCGTCTTCAAATCCACATCAAAAAACGCCCCGCTAGCAGCGGGGCGTTTTTGTGGGACTGGAATGCTAAGCAGCCTGCGGCGCGATATGTGTATTTATCAGTGCCATCGGCGACTGGAATCTATCGAGCACATCGCTAAATACATTACACCGTTGATAAATCCCATTCTTCATGCAACTTCGGAACATCATTGAGGAGTCGTCTTGTATAAGCTTCTCTCGGTGTCAAAATCACACTGTCGGCAGATCCGCTTTCGACAAACTTGCCTCGCTCCATAATATATACGCTGTCAGACACATAATATGCCAAGCCAATATCATGTGTGATGAAGATAGGCGTCATCCCAATTTCGGTGCGTAGAGCCATCAGCATATCGAGGATTGTCGCCCGAGAACAAGCGTCAATCATCGAGGTAGGTTCGTCCGCCAGCAGAATTTTCGGCTTGAGTAAGAAGATACGCGCAATCATGAGGCGCTGCTGCTGCCCACCGGAGAGTTCAAAGGGATATTTGTTGGTCAGTTCATCAAATTTCAAATTGACGAATCTGCACGCCTCCCGCATCATCTCGACTTTTTGCTCGTAGGGAAGCCTACCGCCGCCACGCATCCGAATACAGTCCAGCAGCACCGCATCAATGCGCCGGAAGATGTTATAGGCGGAAAACGGGTCTTGGAAGATCGCCTGAATGTTTTTCCAATATTCCCGCTTCTGCCTGTGAGAACGGATATCGCGCAGGTGTCCCTCGAAATAGATTTCTCCAGCGGTGGGAGTTTGCAACCCCAGCAGCATCTTCGCCAAGGTGGTTTTTCCGCTGCCCGACTCGCCTACGATTGAGATGACTTCACCCGCTCGGAAGCTGAAATCAACATGATCAACAGCAACCGTTTTGTGCGCGCCAAACCCGAATATCTTCGCAACACCTTTACCGCTCAGAATGACCGAATCACTTTTCATTTTTGTAGAGCCTTCTCAGGTCTTCTTCTGGGATGATACAGCGATAGGCGCGCCCTGCGCCTATATCACGGAGATCAACCGATGCTGCTCGGCATTCCGGCATGACAAATTTGCAGCGATCCGCAAAACGGCATCCAGAGGGAGGTTTCTTCAGATTGGGCGGCGTGCCGGGGATAGCCGCCAGCTTGACATTACGCAGCCCTGCCTCTGGGACGATGATCGATCCCATGAGCGCTTTGGTGTACGGATGGATAGGATCAAAAACCATCTCTTGAGCGGCACCACGCTCGACCACTTGTCCCGCATACATCACCATGATGTCGTCAGTGACGTTGTATAGCAGTGGGAGTTCATGCGTAATGAACACCAGTGCCTTGATGATGCCCTTCTCCATGAGATCCATCACCATCTTGATGACCATTTTCTGAGAAGTCACATCAAGCGCGGAGGAAGGTTCATCAGCGATAAGCACTTTGGGAGACAAAATCACCGAGGTTGCGATCACGGTACGCTGCTTCATCCCACCAGAGAGTTCGACTGGGTGTTTTTGCAGCACTTCCGCTGGCAGCCCCAGCAGTTCGAAGCGCTCCCTAGCCATTTCGTAAATCTCTCTTTTCGTAGTCTGGGGACGGTGCGCCTGAATTACGTCCTCAATAAAGTTGATCACCCTTCGCGTTGGGTTGAGTGCGTTCATCGCTGCTTGAGGAATATAGGAAATTTCAGTGCCTAGAATAGTTTTGCGAACCGCATCAGGATCCATGCCCGTGATGTGTCGCTCATCAACGATGATCTCACCGCTGGTATAGTACAGAGGGGCAAAGTAGTATCCCATCAGACTGAGCGCGAGCGTTGATTTTCCGCAGCCAGATTCCCCCGCGATCCCTAACGATTTCCCGTCTTCAACCTTCAGGGACACATGATCAACGGCATAAATACTTTCCCGAAACCGTGTGATATACCGGGTGGTGAGTTCATTGACTTCCAGTATGACTTTTGCCATCAAATCACTTATCCCCTCAATGTGGGGTTGAACACCCGGTCAAGACCAGTATTCATCAGATTCATCGAGAACGAAATCAACGCAATCACGAGAATTACCGGGAAGTATGCCCACCATTTACCGAGAATATGCGCCTGATAGATCATGGACCAGTTCATCATCAGTCCAAGTGTAGGAACTTCCGTCGTTCTAGGACCCAACCCGAGGATCGATAACCCGGCTTCCGCCAAAATGCCGGAGGAAATCTGAAGGATGAGCGCCATGACAACATAGGAAGCAATGTAGGGCAGGATATCCATCGCCAGAATATAGGCGATAGAATGCCCGGACAGCTTGGAAAGGTTGACGTGATCTCGATTGCGCAGCGAAATTACCTGTGCGCGCACCGCACGCGCCGTCCATACCCACGAGGTCAGCCCGATGACGACGGCAATCGTAAATGCCCCGCGCTGCTCTTGCCCGATGCTGAATGAAATCAGGATCAACAGCACAAAACTAGGGATGACGGTGAACAGGTTTGTAATAAACACAATTATATCGTCGACAAATCCACCCACATACCCGGAAACCAACCCCAGAAGCAGACCTATTGCAGTCGCCACTGCCCCTGCCACAAATCCAATGGTCAGGGATGTTCCGGTAGCACTTACCAGCTCGGTCAGCACATCACGCCCAAAATTATCCGTTCCAAGGGGCAGAACGCGGAAATTCGGTACTTCGCCGATGTTGACATAATCGGATTGGTTGATGACACCTGTTTCTTCAAGCACACCCGTCGTCTGATTTGGCACGGCGACAATTGCGCCTTCGGTAGCGAGCAGTCCTTCTAGTGAGTCGGTGAGGCGAATGTAATAGTTCCGGTCAGCATTCGTCATGCCGGGGACACGTACACTGGGGTCGAAGTTGCTGTTCCACAATTCGATGAGCGCAGCCGTATCCTCGATATTGATTTCGCCTTCCAAAACACCTGCCGCGAGGAGCCACTCCTGCATCGCCAAGCGGTCTTCGTCGTTCAACCGGGCGCCCACCCGTTGTGCCACTGCGTCATCTAGAATCAGCGTGTAGTGGGTCGAAAAATTCATACTATCATAAACGTTTACATATATTCCCGGAGCAAGAAACGTTCCCCGGCTAACGATTTCCAGTGGTGGGTCATTGATGAAAAGCGGATAGATCAATACGGTCAATAGGATTGATGCAAATATCCCAAAGCCGATAAGAAATCTACCAGATTGAAGGAGCTGTCTTAACATATGTCTCATGATCGTGCCTCTGCCTATTCTGATTGAGCGGCTTTGATGCGTGGATCAATCAGTCCATAGATGATTTCGAGGGCAAAAAACGCGACCAACGCCATAAAGGTGATAATCAGTGTCGTTGCCGAAATCAGTGGGTAATCGCCACCCAGCACGGCTGTTAGGATGGTTGAACCAAGACCCGGATAGTTGAAGATGATCTCAGCGACCAGCGCGCCGCTCACCATCGTGCCAATAGACAGTGCGAGACCTGTGATTTGGGGCAGCATCGCGTTTCGGAAGACGTACCGGATAATCTTGCTGTCTTTGATCCCCAGAAAACGAGCATATTTGACATAATCGGCATTTAACTCATAAATCGCCATTGATCGCATCCCAATCGCCTGTCCGCCGATGGTGATCAACACAATCGACCAGAACGGCAGTTGATAGTGAACAATGACCGACCAGACGAATTCCCAACTCGTGCTGGGAATCATGGCATAATCGTAACCGCCGGATGTGGGGAACCATTTCAGATCGACGGCGAAGATCACCAACAAGACGATCGCCATGCCAAAAGCGGGCATATTGCTGAGAAAAATGCTGAGGGGGAGTAGTACTTTGTCAAAGCCCTTCCTGATATAGGCTGCCAAAGCACCGAGCGTATTGCCCACGATCCATCCAACGATGATGGCGGGAAATTGCAGTGCAATCGTCCACCATACGGATGCTCCGATGACATCGGCAACTGTTCGGGGATATTGGCTGATCGAGTAACCAAAATCGCCGTTCAACACGTTGCGGATGTAGATGATGTACTGCTCTAGCATTGGCTTGTCGGTAGCAAACAATCTTGTGTATTGTTCATACACTGCCTGAACGCCTGTGGCATTCGACATGCCTTGAGCCATTCGAGAAACAATGGCTGCCACAGGGTCTCCCGGCATGAGGCGCGGAAGGAAGAAATTGAGGGTGAAAGCGACCACCACTGTGACAACAAACCAAGCAAGCTTCTTTAGGAAATAATCTCGATACCCTTTCACCCGGTACTCCTCGTAACAAAATGGGCAATAATAATGAGGTGGCAATCACCTCAAAGCCTCCGCGTCGTTTGGGAATTCCAACGACACGGAGAATACTGAGATGAAGTGACTGCCACCTGCTGAGTGCGAGCTAATCTGCTCTACGGGTTGACCAGTTCCAAATTGTACAGACCGGCAATACCCCAACCATCCGTCAGGTCGAGCGGCGGGACGGGCGGGTTCGTGCCATCACCGTCAAACGGGAAGTTCGTCCATACGCTCTCATTGACCGTGTGGAAGGACTGCGGACGATACATGAGGGTGAACGACGGTATGTCGGTCAGGTAAATGCGGACGAGTTCCGTGTACATTTCCGTCAAGCGGGCAGGATCGGTTTCGGTCGGGATTGCCTGAATCAGAGCATCGGCTTCAGGATTCGAGTAGCCGCCCCAGTTACCGTTCCAGTTGCTCGCCATATCGACAAACTCGGAGCTGAGCAGTTTACGAATACGGCTCCAAGGCTGCGTCGGACCTGCACCATCGCTCCACATCATGAAAATGTCATAGCCTTCGGGAAGCGGGGCATCCGACGCTGTGACGACGGTCTGGTACACTGACCATTCGGGGAAGTTGGAGGTGATTTCGATACCGATTTCCGCGCCAGCGGCAGCGACAACTTCAATTGCTGCCTGCCAGTCAGACCAGCCATTCGGGCAGGTGGCGACATAGCTCAACTTCACACCGTCGAGTTCACGCCAACCATCACCGTCGGTGTCGACAATACCAGCTTCGTCGAGGAGGGCATTCGCGCCTTCAATATCGTTGCCCACCCATTGCAGGTCGGCAACTGCGGCATGATCATAGAGTGCCTGCTCACCTGCGGTCGGGTTCATCAACGAACGCGGAACCTGTTCGAAGGTAGCAGATTGGTTCGTCATGGCGTTGGCGATGATTGTGGGATAGTCCACAGCAATCGCGATTGCACGACGGACGGCAACATTGTCCAGACCATACGATTCCAGATTGTAGAAGGCTGTCGGCAGGCTGGCACCGATGCCATACGGCGCTTCCGGTAGATAGGTCGAAATCGGCAGCCCTTGGACGAGCCACAGGTCTTGCACGTTGGAGTTGAACTGCTGGCTCACATCAACTTCGCCAGCCTGTAAAGCGGTGGTGCCTGCGGCGTTGTCTTGGAAGATGTTATGGGCGAGATAGCGCGGAACCGGGAGACGTCCCCACATACTGGCGTCCTGACCCCAGTAGCTGTCATCGCGGACGTAAATTACTTTGGAGTCGTCAGCGAAATACCGGTGATATGGACCTGACCACACAACATCTTCGGCGGTGTCCGCCAACAGTGCGGTTGCATCACCACCAGCGCGTTCCTCGAGTGTCTGCGTCCATGCCTTTTGAATGACGTAGTTGGTGCTTACATAAGCCTGAACGATCAGCGGATTGACAGCCGCGCCAGCATCATTCAGCTTTGCGTAAATGGTCACCGTGGATTCGTCAATCGCGACAATATTCTCGATGTAGTCAATGTTGCCGGTGCCTGTCGGGGTACTATAGGTGATATGAGTCGCCCACGTATACGCCACGTCTTCTGCCGTTACCGGGGTGCCGTCGCTCCAATGTGCAGCCGGTTTGATGTGGAACGTGAGTTCAGTGCGCGCATCGTTCCAGCTGTAAGGACCATCTGCCAGCAGGGGATAAACCTGCCCATCGAGCATGTTGTACAGATACGGCGTCTCAAACATGATAACGCGCGCATTGTCCTGCTGGGAAATTGCTAAAGCGTTGTTGTTGCTGCTTGAGTAAGGATTCCAGCCAACAACCGCGCCCCACTGCTGACCATTGAAATAAAGGGTTTCGTTACGGGGGAGCGTTGTATCCTGGGCGATTAATGGCGATACTGCTAGCGCCAATATCGCGATGAGAAGTAAAACAAGGAATGTAAAACGGTTAAGCTTCATTGTATCTACCTCCTAATTTAGGGAGTAACTTAAAATGTGCATAAACACCTTCCCCTGCAATGGATGGAGAGGTGTCTATCGCGAACATTACGCACGACTATACTCCTCAGGATTTTCACATGCAAACACTTATGACAAGTGCAGGCAGAAGCTGTGACAGATTGAAAACACTGACACATCGAAAGGATTTTGATCATCTGTTAAATCGAGGTAAGGTCGTCTTTTAGCAAACTCAAAGTAAGGAATCTACTTATGTCGACAAAAAAACAACTTAGTGCCGAACAAATCGACCATCTGATCAGCCAGCTAACGCTTGAGGAAAAAGTCGCCATGATGGCGGGTGCCGATATGTGGCACACCGCCGCCGTACCGCGTCTGGGTATTCCCGCATTGAAGATGAGCGACGGTCCCAATGGTGCGCGCGGTGATGCCTTCCGCGATGGGAAAACGGCGGCTGTGTTCCCGGTTGGGATCGTGCTGGCGCAAACATGGAATACCTCCCTCATCCAGCAGATTGGCGCCGCCATTGCCGAGGAAGCCAAAACCAAGGGCGCGCAGGTGATACTCGCGCCTACGGTGAACATTCACCGTTCGCCGCTCGGCGGGCGCAACTTCGAGAGCTACTCCGAAGATCCTTATCTGGCATCGCGTATGACGATTGCGTACATCAAGGGCGTGCAAAGTCAGGGGGTCGCCGCCCAAGTGAAACATTACATCGGCAATGAGCAGGAAACCGAACGCTACAGCATGAGTTCGCAAATTGATGAGCGCACGCTGCGTGAAATCTACCTGCCCCCCTATGAGGCTGCCGTGCGCGAGGCAGATGTCTGGTCGATGATGGCGTCGTATAACCTCCTCAACGGTGTTGCTGTGAGCGAAGACCCGTACTATCTGACTCATATCCCGCGCGAGGAATGGGGATGGGATGGGCTGATCGTCTCCGATTGGTTATGGTCGGTGAAGAGCACGGCAGCCTCAGTCAATGCCGGACTCGACATTGAAATGCCGGGACCCGGCATTTGGCGCGGCGAAAAACTGCTTGCGGCGGTCAAAAACGGGGATGTGCTGGAGAGCCAATTAGACGAAAGTATTCGCCGCCTGCTGATCCTGCTGGATAAGGTTGGCAAATTTGAGCATCCGGAGGAAGCACCGGAACGCGCCGTCGATCTACCTGAACACCGCGCGCTGATTCGCAAAGCGGCGGGTGAAGGGGGCGTGCTGCTCAAGAATGCGCGTCAGGTGCTGCCGCTTCAGCGTGACGCACTGCGCAAAATCGCCATCATTGGACCGAATGCAAAAGTAGCCCGCATCATGGGCGGCGGCAGTTCAGAAGTCAACGCGCACTATCGCATCTCTCCGTTTGATGGGATCACCGCGAAACTGTCGGCAGATGTGACAGTCGGCTTTGAAGCAGGTTGCGATATTTACAAGCTGCTGCCAGTAGCGGACGCGCAGCGATTCCGTGCGGGCAAAACGGGGACAGCGCCGGGTCTTCTCGTCGAGTATTTCAATGCGGATATGCCGAGCGGCGATCCTGTTTTTGCAGCCGTTCAGAACGCAACGAGCGAGTTCGTTTGGTTCGGCTCGATGCCTGCCGGGGTGAATCCGGAGCAGTTTTCCGTTCGTGTGACCGGGCGTTTTGTTCCCGACGCCAGCGAATTTACCACCTTCAGCCTGACCAGCGTTGGCGAAAGCCGCTTGTTCATTGACAGCGAACTGGTGATCGATAATTGGGTGGGCTGGCACTCCGGCAAGCAGAATAATTACTTTGGCATGGGATCGGATGAGCAGCGATTTGCGGCTGAACTCACTGCCGGGCAAGAGTACCTGATTGAGATTGAATATCATAAATCTATTCAGCACCCGATTCCGGCGCTGCGGATGGGCGTACTCGATCCACAGCCACCTGACATGCTCGAACGCGCTGTTCAACTCGCGGGGCAGTCGGATGTCGCGCTGATCTTCGCCGGGATGAGCGGTGAATGGGACTCAGAAGGCTTCGATCGCCCGGATTTGGAACTTCCCAGCGAACAAAACGCATTAATCCAGCGTGTTGCTGCCGCAAATTCGAACACGGTTGTCGTGCTCAACACGGGGTCAGCAGTCACTATGCCTTGGCTCAATGAAGTGGCGGCTGTCTTACAGGTTGGCTATCCCGGTCAGGAAGCGGGTAACGCTATTGCCGATCTGCTGTTTGGGGATGTAAATCCGTCGGGTAAGCTCACACAGACCTACCCGGCACGTTTGGAAGATACGCCCTCTTACCTCAACTTCCCCGGTGAGAACGGTAAAGTGCTTTACGGCGAGCGGATATTCGTGGGCTACCGTCATTACGACACACGGAAAATCGAACCGCTGTTCCCGTTTGGTTTCGGGCTGTCTTACACGACGTTCGCTTACGAGAATCTGCACCTGAGTGCAGGCACGCTTGGCGCAAATGAAACGCTCAGTGTCTCGATCGATGTGATTAACGTAGGAGCGCGTCAGGGGCAAGAAGTCATTCAGCTTTATGTGCGCGATCGTGAATCGCGCTTGATTCGCCCCGACAAGGAACTCAAGGCGTTTGCCAAAGTCGCGCTCGAACCCGGTGAGCGCAAAACTGTCACTTTGCTGCTGACTCGTGAGTCGTTTGCTTATTTCGATGATGTTGCTCACCAATGGGTAGCGGAAGCGGGAGTATTCGACCTGTTGGTCGGTGCATCATCGCGCGATATTCGCATCACCGCACAGGTCGAATTGACCGAAACACAACAGTGGTTCGGTTAGCTTTTGGCTGTGATGTTAGGCTAACGAGTACCGGTAGGAAACTTCGTTGAGTCGTTTTGAGTGGGCGGTGGAAGCATAGCCCACTCAAGATTTACCGTTCAGCTTCACCCCGGTAAATGGAAGAAGCGGATGTCCGTTATGCTTGAAGTGGCGGTGGAAAAACGGCAGTTTAAAGCGAGCCTCAAGCAAGAAGCGTTGCGTCTTGTTTGTGCTAACGTTCGGTGATATCACGCGCCGCCGCAAAATCAGCTTTCCGTTAGGGTGAAGAAAGCTCGGTGGTACTGAGGGAAAGCGTACCGAAACTAGGTGCTGCTTGTCCGGTGCGCGCTGTCCCTCAGGTTTAGGTTCTGACCGTTAGTACCCTACAAACCATGTTTCGCTGCTCGCCGGGGGCGCATAGAACTCCGTCCACGGGCGGCTGTGCTTCGTCGCAATCGCGGCGAGTTTTTCGGCGCGCGGAGCAGCGATTTCGTTCAGGAATTTCGTGCGATCGGCGAGCTTCATCGTCGCCACTTCTTTCCAGATAGCGCGACCCGCCAACCAGCCACTCGCGCCCGCCGACGAAGCGATCTCCGCCTGCGCCGCGAACACTTCAAAATCGACACCAGCGCTCAAGAGCACCCACGGGACAGTGCAGACCGCGCTGACCGCTTCGCATTCCGCGCGCCATGCCGCCCGATCGGTGTTGAATGCCGCATCGACCGGGAATTCCAGTTTCAGCACATCCGGCTTAAGGCGTGAAAGGCGTTCGGCAGTATCGCGCACCACTTGAGGACGTGTGCGGGCGAATTCCGCGCTTTCCTTGGAAACATTGGTGTCGAGGCTGTACGACATTGGCTCAAGGAACAGCGGCATATCATAACGGTGGCATTCCTCGATTGCCGTTGCGATGACATCTTCGATTTCGTCCGCAAGCGCGCCCGTGTGCGGATGATAATACGCCATCAGCTTGACCGCCGATGCACCCATCCGCTTGATCTTCTCCAACGTCCATTTTTCATCAAAAAGCAGTCTGCGATAGGTTGAATCACCGCTGTAACCGCTTTCTTCATACGACATCAGCAGACCGCAGCCAGCACGCATATCCATTGCCGCGCCCAACCCGTATTGATTATCGAGCAGAACGGCGCTGGTCTTTTGGGAAAGCGTGACCACAACTTCACGCTTGATGGAAATCGCTTCCTCATAGCCGGTTCCTGCGGGAAGCATTTTGCGATAGCTTCCGCGCTGATCGAACGCGAGGATGGTGAAAATATTGTCCGCTGTACTGCTCATCTTCAAGCCGCGCCAGCGACCCGGTGTAATCGCCTGTGTCATAGGGTTATATCCTCTGTTGAGTAACGTTGATAAAGGTCTGAACTTGTGCTGCCGTCGCCGCACCTTCCATAGGTCCGCGTTTTGTCACCGCTAATGCACCGCAGGCGTTCGCCCAACGTGCCGCCTCGACAGGCGTATCACCGCGCAACCAATGGGTGAGAAATCCGGCATCGAAGCAGTCTCCCGCTCCGGTCGGATCAATTTCTTGTACGATAAAGCCGGGTACGTCAACCCGCCCCGTTTGCGAAAATACCGAGCACCCGTGTTCCCCGCGTTTAAGGATCACGATGCGACCCGATTTATCGCCCAACAATTCAACGGCAGCTTTATCCGCCGTTGGCGCACCCGTGAGCAGCATCGCTTCTTCAACTGTGGGCAGAATTACATCAGCAGCAGCGGCGAACGGCGCAAAAACCGTTTTCGCACGCTCCAAGCTCATTAACTGAGGGCGCAAATTCGGATCAAAACTGATCTTCGCGCCGCTTGCCTGTGCTTGTTCGAGCATCCGTGTTCCAAGTGCCAGCGCATCATCATGCATCGAAAGCGACGATCCCATGAGGTGCAAGCACTTTAAGCCGTTGAACAGCGCGGCAATCTGCGGTTGATCGATCATCGATGGGGCAAGCTGTCCGGCTGCGGCATGGCGCAGGTGAAAAATGAAATCGCGCCCGCCGTCCTTGCGATAGGCGACGAATGCCGCGCCTGTCGTGTGCTGCGCCAGCGTCAGTACCGCCGATGTATCTACGCCATCGGCGCGCAGTTGATCGAGCAAACACCGGGCGAAACCGTCCGGTGTTCCATCGATCTCCGCACCCACACAGCCGATCGCGCCAACACGTGCGCCTAAACGCGCCGCCTGTACTGCAAAGATAAACGGCGCGCCGCTTGGATACGGACCTGTGAACGTTCCCGGCTGATCCAGCGGCATATCAACATCGGGGCGCATGATCTCGACCAGCGCTTCTCCGAATGTCAGCAGATGAAGACCCATCGTTACTGCCTTTACGAGCCTAATTCGCCCACACCGACAATGTGCTTGACGAGGATTTCAGCGTCAAAATGCCCTTTGGGCAAGTTCGCCGCCACCCGTCCGCGCCGCATCACTACACACCGATCCGCGACTTCGAGCACATCTTGCATGGTGTGACTGATCAGAATGACCGGAATCCCTTGATCGCGCAGTGACCGCACCAGCGACAACACTTTGCGCTGTTCCGGGACACCGAGCGCCGCCGTCGGTTCGTCCATGATAACGAGACGGGCGTTCCAGTAGATGGCGCGGGCAATCGCTACCGCCTGCCGCTGACCACCGGAGAGATTCACGAGACGCTGCTTGAGTGACGGGATGTGAATATCCAGCCGATCGAGCACTTTCTCGGATTCTTTCCGCATGAAGTCATCATCCGTCACGGGAATGATGCCCATGATGCGCTTCTTCTTTTCCTTGCCAAGAAACACATTCGCGCCCACGTCGAGATTTTCCGCGAGGGCGAGGTCTTGATAAATCGTCTCGATCCCCGCTTCACGAATTGACGAGGGTGTGCGTCCGGTAATTTCCTGCCCGTTGAAAGTGATTTGCCCGCCATCCGCGCGATAAACGCCGGAAATACACTTGATCAGCGTTGATTTTCCTGCGCCGTTATCGCCGAGCAAGGCGACGATTTCGCCGCTTTCTACCTCAAAATCGACGTTATCGAGCGCGATCAAGCCGCCGAAGTGTTTGTTGACACCGGTGGCTTTCAGCATGATGTCAGCCATTCGTCCGCAGCCTTTCCAGCGCCGCCTGCGCCTGATTGACCAGCACGGCGACGATAA
>CALBRY010000146.1 GCA_937927665.1 uncultured Chloroflexota bacterium | reverse complement strand
CGAGAAAGACGGTGCGGTGCTGACCGTGACGGACGATGGACAGGGGTTTGATCCCGCGCTGATTGGTTGGAGCAGTGTCGGGTTGGTCAATATTCGGGAACGTTCGCGCGCGATTGATGCGCGCAGTGATGTCACCAGCGTGATCGGCATGGGAACAACGGTGCGCGTGGAGTGGAATCGTCCCGCGCCCGCGAAGAAAACGCGAGTCAAAGCGAGAGAAAATAAGTGAATCGCGCGGGACAGAGCATGCCCCGTCCCGCGCCTAATCAATCCGTTTAGTCGAGCAGTTCCAGCGAGAGATCGTCCACGCCTTCGACGGTGAGTGTGTATTCGCCTTCACCGCCGAAACGTGTCACGACGATGATATATTCGCCGCCGTCTTCAATTTCGAAGTCTTCGATGCGGGAATTGGTGAAACCGAGTTGATCATCACGCGAGTCGTCATTTTCGGCTAGCGGCTCATCGAGATCATCGGCGGAAAACAAACGCACCACCGGATCGAGATTGCCGCTGGTGGCAACAACGGTGATCGTGACGGTTTCGCCGCCTTCGAATACGCCTGTCCATGTCTCGCTGATCACACTGTCGGTGATTTCGCCGCTCCACCCGGCGGCAGAGTCGGCAGCAGCCGCGCCGACGAGTTCAACCGCGTCGATCTCGTTCCAACTGCCGCCAATCGTCTGATCGAGTTCGACGACGACGCCGATCACAAGCTGATTGACATCTTCCACATCCAGCTTGAACACGCCGGGGCATTCCGTATTACCGGGCGGATCGGCGCTTTCCGGCAGGGTGATCGTTTCGCCGTCCACTGTGATCAGGCTGATGCTGATGATCGAGCCGGGGTTGTAGGTTTGGTACACGCTGACCTCTTGCGGAATCACCGCGACGGCGTATTCCAACGTCAAGGTATCCTGCCCGGTCGAGCTTGCCGACGCCCACGCGGTTGTTACATCGCCGCACCGATCGGTATTCGGTTCGCCCGTCGCCTGTGCAGCGCTCCAGCTATCCGAACCGTATTCACTGCTGCCGACTGCGCCGATCGCCCACTGGCGGATCGTTTCGCCCGCTGGCAGTACGACTGCTGGCTCATCCAATCCCGCCGGAACGAGATCGTAACTGCCGCTGCCGTCGATCGAAAGCTGGAATTCGCCTGCGCCTAGTGTGCCGAATCGGCTGACTTCGATCGTCCAATCGCCGGATTCGGTGACTTCAAAGGCATCGATCCGCGAGTTCAACATGCCGATTTCACTATCGGCGCTGTCATCGTTGACGACTTCCGGCTCATCGCTTGATTCCGGCGCATACAAGCGCAAAATGGGATCAAAGGCGCTGTCGGACGCGATCAAGGTAATCGTGACCTCGTCGCCTTCTTCAAGGTTGACGGTGTAGAACAGCGACGGCACCTCTGAGTCGATGACGTCGATCACAGCGGCGACATACGGAATTTCCGGGTACTGGAATTCACCCGGCGGATCAACCACGACATCCTGCATGGCGCCCGTCAAGCTTGCTGCTAGGAGCGAAAGCCCGTTCCCGTAAACGTCGATCTCATCGCCGCTTTCAAGAATCAGCACAACAACGCCAGTCGGCGTATCGAGTGCCAGCGCAGCGCCTTCGACTCCGGCGCTTTCGGTTTCATCGGTCACGATGTCTACTTGTGCGCCTGCGAACCCGTTCAGGTCGCCTTCGCTGATCTCGGCGCTCGTGCCGGAATCCTCTGCCAAGTATTCGATGACTTCCAACGGCGACCAATCCGGATCGACCGCGGGTTCAAGTTCTGCAATCGTTGAGATGTGCGCGATGATGACGGTGAGCATGCCCTCGCTCATGTCGTCACCTGCTTGGAAGGCTTCCGCCGCTTCGGCGGTGTTCGTCATCGTGATCAACCCATCGTTTTCTTCAACAAGCCAATCGATGGGATATTGGAACGTGACTAAGCCGTCCTCAGAAACATAGGTCGCTATGTCACTCTGTGCGAAAAGCGGCACGGCACTGATCAAGATGGCGAACAAAACAATCGACAGCAAACGAACTTTCACAATCCTTCTCCTATGATGAGACGCGCTGGTGCTATTGTGCAGCTTATCACATGAGCGAAATTATGGAAAATTAGCCCCCGCTGTGCCGAAATTTGACGCGAGTGCCGAAAAATCGAGCAGATCGATGAACGTGTTTCCGTTAAAGTCCGCTGCCGGGTTGTACTTCGGTGCGCCTTGACTGGTGCCGAACGCCGCCGCCAGCAGCGAGAAATCAACGAGGCTGACGCGGTTATCGCCGTTGGCGTCTCCGGTGCGGATTGTGCCCATGTACACGCTGTTCGCGCCGCCCGTGAGGATAATGTCTTGACTGAGCGCCAAGCCGGTGAAGGGTTTGACGCGCAGCGTGTAAGTGCCGGGCATCAAGTTTTCGAACGTGAACATGCCGTAGGTGTCGAGCGTGATCGTTTGGCTTAACACAGTTGTGCCGCCCGGCGCGTGGAGCGTGACTTCGACCGGGATGGCATAACTGGCATGTGGGGCGGCGGGTCGCCCCTGCAAATCAACTTCGACGGTGAGCGCTGCCGCCTCGATCCATGTCCATGTGTCGCTGGCGATGTTAGGCGTGGGCAGCAAACCGAATTGATCGCGCAGCCCTGCCGCGCTCACCGTGAGCGTGTACGCGGCAAACGGGGTTGTGAACGGTGTCAAGCCGCTGATCCGGTAGGTGAAGGTCGGCGCGTCTTGCAGCGCGACCGTGACCGACGAATCGAGCGTGACCGGAGTCGTTCCGCGTACGAGAGATATGTCTTGATAGGTGAAGGTCGAAATGTCTGCGAGTTCCGACAAAATGACATCCACCGAACCGACAGGCGCGGCGGGCGGATCAGGCACGACATCGACGACATCGATCACCGACAGGCGCGGCAGACAGCCGTTATACGTCGCCCACCCCGGCGCACGTGATTGAATGAATGTATTGACCACCGGGTCATCGGAGGCGAGGTCATTTGCGCCGCCGCAGAGAAAGAAAATTCGCCCGAAGGAACTACTGGGGATCGCCGTCTCAGTAATGGAGGAGGGAATTTCCGATGCCAGCGCGTTATTCCTGATATCCATCGCTAAGAGTGAGGCGGGAAACTCAGGAAGCGCACCCGTCAGTTGGTTGTGATTTACGAATAGAGAGATGAGTCCCGGGGGCAGCGGCGGAATTGTTCCACTCAGATTATTGAGGGGAACGCTGAGGATGGCTAGACTTTCAGGCAGCGGCGGAAGCGAGCCGGTTAGCTGATTGTCGTTTAGATACAAGGCTTCTAGTCCGGGCGGCAGGGAAGGAATCGCGCCAGTAAACGCGTTAAATATCCCGGCGAATACACGCAGGGTACTTGGCAGCGCAGGGAGGCTGCCGCTCATGTTCGCTCCGTCCACGTTGAGCGTTTCCAGCCCTTCGGGAAGCGGTGGCAGTGTCCCGCCGATGGGCGCGCCGCCCAGATTTACCCTCCGAATAGACGGGGGAAGCGCAGGAAAACCGGATACTCCGGTGAGACCTAGGTCGAGCATTTCAAGGCTGACGGGCAGGGTTGGTATACTGCCGGTCAGATCAGGATTGGCGTATAGGTCCAATACGCGCAAGTGCGTTAGGTCGCTGAGACTGATGGGCAATGTACCCATCAGGTTGTTCACTGACAGAGTCAAGCCGACGACAACCGCCCATTCATTCGGCTCAGGCGTGACCAGCGGATCGCCGCCCGCCGGGGGCAGATATTCGCACACGACGCCTTCCCACGAGCACACAGCGATCGAATCCAGCCAACCGCCGCGATCTGTCCACCCATCGCCGTTGGTCGATTCGTAGAAGTCGATCAGCGCTTGGCATTCGCTGATTGGGATGATCTCCTGTA
>CALBRY010000145.1 GCA_937927665.1 uncultured Chloroflexota bacterium | reverse complement strand
ACGAACGCGCAATGCGCCGGAACACCGCGCGCCGCCAAGGCGCGCATGGCTTTTGTACTACAGCGGCAAGAAACTCTGCACGAAACGGATGCCTGCCAGTATTTGCGCGATGCGGTGGTCGCTCAGTGTGCCAATGTATTCGCCCAACTCAGCCTTGTCCAACACGGTAATTTTGGAGACTTCAACGACGCTGTGCCTGGACAAATTCGCTTCCCCCGCTTCGATCAAGACGTTTCCCGCCAGGCTGATCCGATTCAGATTGGACGTGAGCGCGCACGCCACAACCGTATTGATAGGCGTGTGATTCAGAGCATTGTCTTGAATGATCACGTACGGATGGGGAAGATGCGGTTCAGGATCATCCGGCAGCCTTACCCAAAAAACATCACCCTGATTGATGAACATTTGCACACCTTACACACGGCTGCCTGTAATCATACACGCACCCACGCATCAAATGAACTCGACAGACATTGAACAAAAGCGCTGACCCGTCACATAGAAAAGAAAATGTGTGGAGTCGTTTCCGTGATGACCTTACTGCGCCAGCGCAGCTTCGCCCTGATGTGGTGGAGCGGGTTGATTTCGTTTGCGGGGGATTGGATGCTTGGCATCGCCCGCCCCTTGTTTGTGTATCAATTGACCGGTTCCACACTGGCAACCAGCCTGATGTTCGTCGCGGGGATGCTGCCCCGTATCGTGCTGGGTTCCGTCGTCGGCGTCTACGTCGATCGCTGGAATCGACAGCGGCTCATGGTGATGGCAAACCTGCTGCTCGCCGTGTCGATTGTGCCGCTGCTGTGGGTGCGTACCCCGGATCACCTGTGGATCGTTTATCTTTCGGCGCTCGTCACCTCGTCCGTCGCGCAGTTTCTCTATCCCGCCGAAAATGCCTTTCTGCCCACGCTCGTCAGCGAGGATCAGCTTGTGGCGGCAAACGCGCTCAACGGCTTGAACAACAACCTTGCACGGCTGACAGGACCCGCGATCGGTGGGGCGATCATGGCAGGGTTGGGATTTCAGGCGGTCATCCTGATCGATGCCGCCACATTCGTGATCGCTGCGCTCATGATCGCCGCGATTAGAACCGGATCGTCCACACACGAGGTTGAGCCAGCCGGATCAGCACCCGCCCCTGATGTGCGCCGCGTGTGGCGCGAATGGCAGGAGGGGTTACAGCGTGTGATGCGCAGCCGCGCCCTAACACTTCTGTTTATGCTGGAAGCGGTTCTCGCGGTGGGTCAAGGCGCGATGAGTGTGCTCTTTACGCCCTTCGCGACCGACATTCTTAAGACCGACTCCGTCGGGATTGGACTCCTGATGTCCGCGCAGGCGGTCGGCGGGCTGCTGGGCAGTGTGGTCATTGCGCGCGTCGGCAATCGCACTGATCTATGGAAGCTGCTTGGCTGGAGCTGTCTCATCTTCGGGTTGATCGATGGGGTGCTGTTTAACTACCCGATCTTCTTTCCCGGCTTGGCGATCGGGATCGCCGCGTTGATCGTGGTGGGCGTACCGGGGGCGGGGGTCGCGACAGGGCTAACGACCGCGCTGCAAAAAGAAACCGAAGATGCCTACCGGGGGCGGGTGTTCGGTGCGCTGCTGACCACCAGCGCCCTGTTTGAACTGCTCGGTATGGGGATTGCGGGCACGCTGGGCGATAGGCTGGGGTCGGGGCTAATCAATCTTCAGGTGATCGCGTATGTGCTTGGGGGACTGTTGGTGCTGATGCGAAAACGTGCGGTCACGCCTGCGCCGCTCGCGCACAAGGCTTGAACGATTTCACAACATCAGCCGCCCAAGCCTCTTCGTCGGGGCAAGTCCGCTCAGGATGAGCGCATGAATCACCGTTTGATCGTCTGGTGCGAACGGTCGAAACATGGTTTTACTCATGAACTTTCCTCGGATTTGCAGCGCAGCGCGGCTGGAATTAGCATTAGTAGTGCTCTTGCATAGGCGATGTGTTTGCCATCATACAGGAATACGGATAACGATGCAGTCATCACAGAACAAAATTTCGACCATCCTCCCTGCACCGTTCGCATGGATGCACATACCGGCGGGTACAGTGACACTCATTCGCGACAGCGCTGAAAAAGTCGCAGGTTATCTTGAACAGAACACTGTTTTTGATGTTCCGGAATTCCACATGGCAAAGTATCTGGTCACCAATGCCCAATACCGCGTATTCGTCGAAAACGGATACATGCAGTCCAAATGGTGGACGGAAGAAGGATGGGCACTGCGCGAAAAAGGACAGTGGACACAACCGAGCGCTTGGACACTCCCAGATCGCAGCGGGGATGAGTATCCGGTGTGTGGTGTATCCTGGTATGAGGCAGTCGCTTTTTGCCGCTGGTTGAGCGATGCAAGCGGGGAGGCAGTGACGCTGCCAACAGAACCGCAGTGGCAGCGCGCCGCACAGGGGGATGACGGGCGCATCTTTCCGTGGGGTAATGAATGGGACTCGACACGCTGTAGTAACAACGTCGATGGTAATGGAACAAGGCGTACCAACCCGGTACGGCAGTATGAGGCTCAAAATGGAAAACCAAATGGCGAAAGCCCCTTTGGTGTGCTTGATATGGTGGGAAATCTGTGGGAATGGTGCCTGACCGATTATCACACCGGACAGGCAGACATTCATCAAAGCGCCAAATATCGCATCTTGCGCGGCGCACCCACGGGTGAAGAATGCATCGACCTCTACAGGTGCGATTATCGTTATTGGTTCAAGCCTCATGAGCGCTACAAAGACTGGGGAATTCGCCTGGTGAAGGTTTAAGTACTGTATACACGCTAAAAGCCTGTCTGATAATTTCAGGCAGGCTTTTTCCAAGGTGCCTTGATCTGCGGTTTCTTGCACCGCTGCTTGAACCCCTCACTCAACCTGATTTTCGTCCTTACCCGGATTGTGGGGACTTCAACGCACGGATCAAAAAGAACTCCTGCGTCAGATTGTCCATCGGGTCGTTGTGAATGACCGGGGATGTGTATCGCTGGAATTGAGGACACCTTTCGCCTATCTGCATGAACTGAGCGACGAGATCAAAATCGTCAGCATGCGGCGCAAGGTGCGCAGCACGGGAAAACAAAACGGCGGGGATATTCCCGCCGCTTCATCTAATGAATGTTCGACTCTGATCCAAGCTAGCTGGGGAACCTGGATTCGAACCAAGATTGACGGATCCAAAGTCCGCTGTCCTACCATTGGACGATTCCCCAAAGATAGGAAAAGTATAGCGGATCTCCCCTATCCTGACAAGATCGGCGTGCGCGTATTTGCGATTAACCGCCGCGATTTGGATCAGGGAATGCGTTGCCGAATGATCCCGGTACAGCGGTCGGCGGCGGAAGCGGCGGCGCGTTGAAATCAATCGGCAGCGCGTCGATAAACGCCTGCGTTTCAATATTCACCAGCGCGACCCATCCCTCGACCCCGCTCACTTCGACTTTAACCCACGGACTATACGGGCTGCGCGCCACAAGATTCACCGTCGCTTCGGCGGGGACGGTCACGATTGCCGGGAATACGATATCCGGTCCGGCACGCAAATTGACACCACTTGCCGCAAGCACGCGCCCCCGTGTGCCGAGTTCACCGTAGCGCTGCGGCGGAACGGGAGTCGCTTCAAATACTGCTTCGATGGCGTCGATATTACGGAGCAGCAGATCGGCGGACATCCATCCGGTATCGCCGCTGATCCGGCGCACGTTGTACCACTCGCCGTCGAGGGTGCGTCCGAGGATGCTCAAAATCTCACCAGAAGGAACTTGGGCGATCACACCGGAATTCGTATTCGGACTTGAGCGCATATTGACCGCGCCTTGTGTGACCACTGTCCCCGGCTGCGGCAGCGTCAGCGGACGATCCAGCAGCGCGATCGGCAGATGGCGTGTGAGCGCCGAATCAAACGGGATCGCATTCGACGGCACGCCAACAGGTGCGGCGAAATTGCCGTCTTGATGCGCGACACTCACCTGCTGACCGGGATAAAACACGGCTTCGCGTCCGGCGGTTGTCAGCGATGCGAGTCCGCTCAAGCCGACAAAAACGGTACTGCTCACACTGGTGTGAACAAGCACCGTTCCGTTCATCTGGAGCGATGCGCCGTTGATCACGATCCGCCCCGATCCGCCAATAGGCACTTGAAGGATCAGCGCGCTTAACGGAGCCGCGCCGCACGACGGAAACGCTGTTCCGGTTTGCGTGACGACGGACTGCCACGCGGGGAAATCCGGCGGCGAAACATCGCGCATGGTGACATCACCGAGCGCGAGTAAGGTCATATTAATGGGGGCGGCGAGCCGCAGATACGCAATTCCGGCACTCCCGCCTGAAGCGTTGATCGGCGGTGTATGCAGCACATCAATCTGATCGACCTCGACCAGCGCGCCAAGTGATGCCATCGCGCTTTCGACCGGACCGACAGGTTCAACCGCCGGTGCTGCGCCGCCATTACAGGCGAATCCTTCCGGCTTGTTGATACATGCTTCGGTCGCCGCTGACCAGAACTGCGTGATTGCAGGCGCGCACACATCACCGCTGACCGCAATTTCACTCGGCAGCGATTCTTGAGCGCGGCTGGTCATCAGCCATACGGCAGTGGTGCCCATCAACAGCAGGGTAATAATGCGTTTCTTCATCGGTTCTCCACGCGAGCGTTCAAGCTTATTAGGAGGATTCTCCCTACGCACAAACGCCGGGGTAGTGTAGCATACGAAGATGATAAATGCCGATTCGGATTCCGACTAGCACAGGGGTGTCGACGTGGATACGCCAACAGCGACAACCAATCTCCTGCCACTGCGGCTGCTCGTCCAATTTCAGCAGCGCTGCCCGGATACCGAGCCGGAGCTTGTTTTGCAAGCACCGGGACGTGATCTGTGGATGATGGCAATGCTGAACACGAGCGGACGAGTCGCGCTCGCTTCAGTTGAGTTGAATGCGCGCACCGTCTTGAGCGCGCACAGCGCACGATACAAACGGACAATGCTGCATCGTCCCCTGCCGAAATGGTCACGCTACGCGGCGGGTGTTTTGATCAGCCTTGATGACAGCAATCTCACAGTGAGCGGACTGACAGCCGTCGTCGGCGGTGATGAACCCGTTGGACCGCGCTATGAATATACGCTCGGTGTGTTGATGGCGGGATTGATCTACACCGTCAATCAACAATCTTTTACCCATTCCAAGCTGTTTGAAATTGCGGATCGCGCCCGCCGCGATTACGTGGAAAACCGCTAGAGCGGCTTTTTAGCCGGGATGCCCGGTTTACGCGGATACTGCCGGGGAGTCGTTTCGGTTTTTTCGACGACGACGAGAAAATGCGCCTCGTCCACACCGGGCAGTGTGATCGGCACGATCTCGCGGAGTTTTCCACCCAATGCGCGGAGTGCCTTATCGCTCACGTCGCTTTCCTCGTGGGCGGTTTTGCCCTTCATGGCGATACATCTGCCGCCAATTTTCGCCAGCGGGAGCAGATATTCCAGCAGGATCGGCAGACGGGCGACCGCGCGCGCCAGCACGAGATCATACTTGGCGCGGTGTGTCGGCATCTGTCCGGCATCTTCGGCGCGGGCATTGACCGTCCGTACCCCATGCAGATCGAGTGTTTGGATGACATGATCCAGAAACGCGATCTTCTTCCCCGTCGCTTCGAGCAGCGTCACTTGCAGATCAGGGAACGCGATTTTGAGCGGCAGACCGGGGAAACCCGCCCCCGTCCCCACGTCGATCACGCGTGAACCTGCCGCCAGCGGATCAACCTTCGCAATACTCAACGAATCAAGGAAATGGCGCACGCGCACCCCGTCCTCATCCGTGATCGCGGTCAGGTTGGTGTGGCTGTTCCAACCGATCAGCGCTTGATGATATGCCTCAAATGCAGCAGTTTGGGCATCAGACAGGGTGATCCCAAATGATGCCGCTTCGTCTTTCAGAGTCGATGCCATACGGGTGATCTGATTCAAGAAAAGGTGCGCGGTCGCATAGGAGACACAGCGACCGCGCACATCAACAAATTGAAGGAATTAGAATCCCGGCGTGATATCGTGCACGGGATATTCAGTCGGGAAAAATGCGCCGTTGTGCGCGATAAATGCACCGCCCGGATTCATCAGCACATCAAAATTGCAAATGCCGCTTTCGCGCGTGTTCGCCGTCCCCGGTCCGAAATCGTCGTAGCCGTCAAACACAGGGGTTGACCATGTGAGATCGTAAGAGATTTCGTAGTGACCCGGCGCTAAATTGCCGAGTTCAGCCGTGTAGAACACCCATTGATTCACGCTGTCACTCGGGTTCGTGACCGCGCTGCGCGCCACGTTGTTGAGCAGTGCCGTATTCACGCGCACCACATACTGAGCGGCGGCAAGATGCTGATCCATCTGTTCGGGCGTGCGTGTATACCATGACCAAAACACCACCACGCGATCGGTATCGTAGATAATGCCGGGGATCGCCAGCGGGTATTCGTCACATTCCGCGAACAGCAGACCGGGATTATCCGAACGGAACGTATCGCTTGGGCGCGCACCAACCACGACATCGGATTCGGGCAGAAGATTGGCGTTCAAATAGCCGCCGTTTGGTGCGCGGATGCTCCGCGTCACACCGATCACGCCGTCGGTGTTGGTTGTCGTTGTGACCGATCCGGCATCGCCGCTGGTCACGCCGGAATACTGCGGCGCGGAACAGCCATCATTAAAATCGTTGACGACGAATTCAAAATCGATGCTGTCGGCGTTGCCTTCACGCGCCATCAAAATACGCGCGCTTCCGGTCGAACCAACCGCGAGGGTTTGTCCGGCGTTGTATGCTAACTGTTCGCTGACCTGAAATGAACCCGCGACCGAGATCTGACGCAGCGATGTCACCGCTGTTCCGGTCGCGTTAGGGGCGCTAAAAAGCTGATAGTAGATGTCGTATCCTGTGAGCGCTGTTCCGGTTAAGTTCAACACGCCCGCCGTATCACAAGCCACGTAAAGCGCCGTCGCTTCATTCGCCGCTTCAACCGTCGTATCTTGCGCCCATGCCGCCGGAACGACGAAGAACGCCGCCGCCGCAATTGCAACGCAAAGGAGTTTCAAGATTCGTTTGTTCATGTTCGTCTCTCACCTGCCGTACTGCACAATGCACCATACTATAACCAGAAATGTCGGTACAAACCAGCGTACGCGTATCAGCTTCCCTTATGAAAGAAAGAGCGTCGTTCAATCGGAGGGAGCGCAAACACAGGTGATCCATAAACGATCAATAACTGACTCCCCGCCCAATACTGCGGCGGTGTTGGAAAAGACAGCGCGCCCCAGCGCCGAAACCCCGAAAGCGTTTCGGGAAAAGTATCGGCTGTGAAGCGGGTAAAATGCCCGAACATGAGCGGATCTTCATCGTGGGGGACAAGCGCGATATAAAGCAGACGTGTCATCGCAAGGTGCTGCGCCAGAAGCGGAATCGGCTCATGAAAGTGTTCAAGGCAGTTTGATGTAAAGATCACATCGTAAGGCTGTAGGATCGCATCTGACCGGATGAATGTCTGACGCGGGAAACGTTCAGCGGCGCGGCGGATCGCCTCATCAGAAATATCGATCCCGTTAACTTCGCTGTTCGGGAATGTTTTCGCCAGCACATCGACGCCATCCCCCATCGCACAACCCCAATCGAGCAACCGTAAGGATCGCCTGCCGATAAAATCATGGTATTCGACCGGGAGGTTCGCAAGCAGCGCCTCCATAAAGTAGCGCGTTTGGGCAGGTCCATTGTTCGCCTCCCAAGATACCCTAAACTGCGCGTTCAGCCATTCACGCGTATATATCTCCATTACCAACGCTCAGATCTCTGATTTGACGGTCGTGATTATAGTGCCACTTCGTGCGCGAAATGGGCATCAACCGATCATCCCTACAAAATTCGTAGGATGCTGGCATAATATTCCCGCTTTGCATCATCCCCAATTTCAACTTGAGGAATATCATCGTGACCCAACCGACTATCGCCGTATTGCAAGGCGATCAAACCGGTCAAGAACTATTGGAAGAAGGACTGCGCGTCCTCGACCCCGCAGTCACCCGCTGTGATGTAACATTTCAACCCTTCGATCTTTCCCTAGAAAACCGCCGCAAGACTCAAAATGGTGTCGTACATGAAGCAGCGGATTTCATCAAGAAGCACGGCTTAGGCATCAAGGCAGCAACGATCACCCCCGGCAACCCGGACGACGTAGGCAGCCCGAATGCCCTTCTGCGTGAACTCGTCAACGGGCAGGTGATCCTGCGTACCGGTCGCCGTATTCCGTCGGTTCGTCCGCTGGCAGGCGTGTATGCGCCGATCGCGGTGGTGCGTATGGCGGTCGAAGATGCGTACGGCGCGAAAGAATGGCGCGAAGGCAGCGGGCTTGATGAAGTCGCGTACAGCACGCGCAAACTTTCACGCCGCACCTGCCGCGCCGTCACGGAATTTACATTCCGCTATGCGCGCCGCACCGGAGGGAAAGTATTCGGCGGTCCCAAGTATACGGTTAGCCCGGTATATGAAGGCATCTTCAAAGAGGAGATGGACGAAGCCGCGAAGCGCTACCCGGATGTGCCGTATGATCCCCAATTGATCGACGCGACGTATGCGCTTCTGTTGGAAACGACGGGCGAACCGCTCGTGATTCCGGCACTCAACCGCGACGGCGATACCCTGAGCGATCTCGTATTAAAGATGTTCGGCAGCATCGCAGGCGCTGAATCGATCATTCTGGCGATGGATGAGCAGTTTGAAGTCAAGACGGTGATCACCGAAGCACCGCACGGCACCGCGCCGAGCTTGCAAGGGAAAAATGTCGCCAACCCGATGGCGATGATCCTCGCGGGAGCGGCGCTGCTGCGCTATGTCCCGCTCCCCAACGCGCAGAACGCCAGCCGCGCCATTTACGAATCAGTGTTGGAAGCAGTACGCGACGGCTTCAAAACGGCGGACTTGGGCGGTCATAATTCGACCACCGAGTTCACCAACGAAGTCATTGATCGGGTGCGTAGTAAGCTCGAAGTATGGGACGCGCTCGGTAAGCAGTAAGCCCGATAGCATTTACCTCCTATCCCCTTCTCTATCGCGTGCGGTAGCGGAGGGGAATCATGATACGCCTCTTCACCCCATCGTTGTAAAGAACCGCCTATATAACTGAAAAATATGTGAATTCCGGTCACATACGCTGGACATGTGTCCTAAATGCGGTATGTTACCCCGGTGATCATGGCTCTAATCGTTTCATTGCACCTGAAGGATTGACTTTACTTTGCAGTCAAGACATTTGTGGATCGCGCTCATTCTCGCCTTCGCAGCGAGCATCCTTTATTTGCTCTACAACAACAACACACAAATCAACGAGCAGTACTTCGAAAATCGTGTCGATGATGTGAATATCGCCTTTGTCGAAACGGTGAACGCCTACAATCGAGCATCACAGCTCATCTTTGATGAGATCGTCAATCAGCCGGAGGTGCTGGAATTATTCAGCGGCGCGTACACAGCGGATGAAGCCGAACAAGCAGACATCCGCGCTGATTTATTCGCGCTGTTGGAGGAAGATTACAACCGTCTCCAATCCCTCAATCTGCGCCAGCTTCATTTTCATCTGCCGGATAACACCAGCTTTCTGCGCTTTCATCGACCGGAGCAGTTCGGAGATGATTTGACGGATGTCCGCTATTCGGTGCGGATGACGAACGAAACAAAACAGCCGTTCACCGGATTTGAAGAAGGACGTATCTTCAACGGATTCCGGTACGTGTTCCCGCTGTTTTACGAGGAGCAGCATATCGGCAGTGTTGAAGTCAGCGTATCGTTTAGCGCGATTCAGCAGGACATGAATCAACTGTTCCCCGGCAGCGTAACCTTCGTGATTCGAGCGGATGTTGTCGGCGCGACCGTTTTTGAAGCCGAGCAAGACAATTACGTGCTCAGCGATATTTCGGATCACTACGCATACGATCGCGGTGTGCTGGATGGCTACGATAATTCTGAACTCCCGTGGACAACCATTCAGGCGATCAATGCGGCACTCCCCGATGACATCACCGCGCGCATGGATGAAGAAACCTCGTTTGCGCTCACGGTGAATGCTGGCGGACAAGACTACATTGTTTCGTTCCTCTCGGTCGAAAACGTACAGGGATCGCATGTCGCCTATGTCGTTTCGTACCGGACGGACACGTTTATCGGAAACAGCCGCATCAACCTTTTGACATTGATCAGCGTGATCAGCGTTAGCGCGGTTTTGCTTGCTGCGTTTGTGTGGCAGCGCGATAAAAGTTACAGAATCATCGCTCAACAGCGCGATGACCTGACCGCCAAAACGACGGAACTCACCAAAGTCAACGAAACGCTTTCGGCAGCCAAACGCGAAGCGGAAGCAGCGAACCAACTCAAAAGTCAATTCTTGGCGAGTATGTCCCACGAACTGCGAACCCCGTTGAATGCGATCATCGGCTATTCGCAGCTTCAACTCTCTGGCATGGTGGGCGAAATCCCCGAAAAGGCGCGGAGTTTTCAAGAACGCACCCTGTTGAACGCAAAAGACCTGCTGCGGTTGATCAACGATTTGCTCGATATTTCCAAAATCGAAGCCGGACGCATGGAATTGGTCGCAAAGCCGTTCAAGGTGCGCGCCCTGCTGAAAGAAATCAAAGATCAAAATCAAACGCTGGCAGAGGCAAAAGGGCTTGAGTTCACCGTCACCATTGATGATGGGCTTCCCGAAACCATCATCGGGGATGAAATGCGCCTCAAGCAAATTGTCGTCAATCTTGTTTCCAACGCCATCAAATTCACGCAGTCTGGCAAGGTTCACATTCAGGCGGATACGGCAGGCTCGGAGATCTGGCGGCTCACGGTCACAGATACGGGCATCGGCATTCCGCCGCACCTGCACGATGTAATCTTCGATGAATTCCGGCAGGCAAGCGGCGATACATCGCATCAATACGGCGGAACCGGGTTGGGCTTGGCGATCACACGCCGATTGGTCGTGATGATGGGCGGCAGCATCAACCTCAAGAGTGTTATCGGCAAGGGCAGCGAATTTTCGATCGTCATGCCGCTGTCGATCAAAGCAGAAATCAAACCAGAAAAATCAGCCGTAAGCTAAAGGAACGGAACGAACCTCATGACAGATAATAAGAGCTGCGCGGGCTGGACGATTGTGATTGTCGATGATCAATTCGATAATGTCGCTGTCGCCCAGACAGTGTTGGAATTTCTTGGGGCAGAAGTCCATGTAGCGCGGAACGGTCGAGAAGGCTTGGCGCTGCTGGAACATGTGACACCCACGGCGATCCTGCTCGATCTATCCATGCCAGTCTTGAGCGGTTGGGACATGTTCGAACAGCTTCATAGGCGACCTGATATGAAGCATGTCCCGATCATCGCAGTGACCGCACACGCGATGGACGGCGACCGTCACCGCGTGCTAGAAGCAGGGTTTGATGATTACATCTCCAAGCCTTATGATATACACATCCTTTCTGAGCGTATTCAAGCGGCTCTGGAACGAAAACAAAGGGTAAATCATGCATGATACGAATCTGCGGGTGATCATCGCGGACGACACCTTCGACGACCTGCAGATCATGGTCACAGCGCTGGAGTATCACGCCATCGAAGTTCACGCCGTCAATAATGCGCGTGAGTGCATCGCGCTCACAAGCGAGGTGATGCCGCATGTGGTGATCACCGATTTAGCGATGCCGGAACTCGATGGTTGGGCAGTTCTCAATGCGGTGCGCAGCACGCCGGCGATCGCCCATACGCGGGTGGTCGCCGTCACCGCCTATCATTCGGCAAAACTCGCAGAACAAGTCATAAGCGGTGGATTCGATGGGTATTTTCCCAAACCGATTGATCCACTTGATTTCGTACAACAATTGTGGCATATCGTGAACGCGTAATGGTGTAGCGAAATCATCTGGCGCGTTTACCGTTCCGCAGCACTTTAGCTTGTTCCAGATATTGGTTACGACTTTATGGGCGATTCCACGCTTGACTTGGACGCGGCGCGCTTATGGACGCTGCTCTTTCAACTGGTACTAGATGGTGAAAAACGGGTCGCCGCACTTCTCAATGCACACGGTTTGACTACGCCCCAATTTTACGTCCTCAAAACCCTGATCGAACATGAGGGACATGTCCCGATCGGTCAGATCGCGCATTTGCACAGTCTGACGAATGCGACGATGACCGGATTGGTCAGCCGCCTAGAAGGGATCGGGTTGGTACGCCGCGAGCAAAGCAGCACCGATCGCCGCTCTGTCACCGTGATTTTGACCGAGGACGGGCGACAGCGCTTTTCGGACGTGCAGAACGATTTGACGGGTCAGCTTAAGGGACTGCTGGCGCTCCTCCCGGAAGAAGAACGCCAGCGCTTAATGGATGATGTCGCGCGCTATGTCGGCATGATCTTAGGGGCGACGATTCCCGCGTAGCAATTATTCCATGCTTTCGGCAATCGCGATCAAGTCGTCTTGCATCAAGTCGCGGCTCGGTATATCGCCGCTTCCTCCCAACGCGATCACTTCATAAATCCATCCTGCTTCCTGCCAGCGCAGACGGCGCAGCGACGCATCGGGAATCCATTCGGCTTCCTGTTCGATCAACCCTTCCGCATTCGGCGTCGGCATGACGACATTGCGGGGTACATCCGATGCCCACAGCCCGATCACGTATTGGGCGGCGAACACACCGCGCGGTGTCGTGATCTCAACAGGGGTGATCGGTGCATCTGCGCCAATCAGCGGAATATCTTCGGGATCGTCGCTCACGGCTGATCCGATGATGAGCAACCCGCGCCCCGGCGGTGCGGTGTACTCTAGCGTGTAGTTCTGCTCACCAGCATGATAATAGACATGATCGATTTGATATCCTTCTATTTCAAGTGTGGGCGCAAGCATATCAATCCCAAAAGCAGCTTCTGCGGCTTCGATGCCGTTGAACAGAAGCGCGGCTTGCTCGTACTCCGGCGCAGCAGGATCGTACTCAAACGTCGTGGTATTCGATTCGGCGCGACGAAATAAGGCGTCGATGATCTCCTGTGCAAACATCCGCAGCGGCGGAACTGCCAAAACCGTCAGCGTGAGCGCGGCGAACACGGCAGCGCCAGTCATCAGACGTTTGGCGATCCGCGTGGAAGGCGAACGCTTCCAAGGCATTTTTGCCATCCGGCGGTAAAACTCAGGGCGTGGTTCCGCCGCCAATGCTTGAACAATCTTCTCCTCCAGCGGAGTCGATTCAGTGGGCATGGTGAACCTCATTCTCTGTTTCTAGGGATTGTGCTAAACGGTTGATGATGCGCCGCAGCGTGACTGAGATCGTATTCTCCGGTACGTTCAGATGTGCGGCGATTTGCTTGACTTGCCAACCGACGACGTAGCGCAGCGCGATCATGTCTCGCTGGTGCTCCGGCAGCGCGGCGATCAACCCCCATAACGCGCGGTGCTGTTCGGCGCTCAAAACAGCATCTTCCGGGGAATCGTCCGCGACGGGAAGCACGGTGTCGAGATCATCGACAGCGGCGACGGGATGGCGGGTGCGTTTCCGATGCGAGTCGATCACGAGCCGCCGCGCGATTTGCAGCAGCCAACCGAGCGCAGCTTCGGCGTCACCCTGAAAGCGCCCGCGTGTCTTCCAAGCGCGCAGATACGTTTCCCCGGTCATGTCTTCGACATCTTGAGCGGACAGCGCCGCGCCGCCGACTGCCCGTATGTAACGAAACACGATCCGGTGCGTGCGGTCGAACAGCGCCGCGAATGCGCCCGCCGTTTGATAGGGCGTGAGATGCCGCAAGTTCATCTCCTTCATGCTGCATGTCTACACCCTAGGAAACGCCGAGTGCGGCAAAATCTGACAGTTACGGCGGCGTCCACTCGAACGGCAGCATGATAATCGGCGTGTATTCGCCTTCCGGCGTGACGAAGATCGCGTTTATATTCGCGTTCGGATCGTACAAACCAACCCCGAATCGGTAGGGCGGCGTGCCTTCCAATCCGACCGGTAACTCAAGCGCATACCGGTGCACATCCCCCACGCGCCACAGGTAGCCGGAAATCACGTCGCCGCTGACCACTGCCACCCGCTCCCCGGTGGAGTCAAAGATGTGCGCGAACGCGCCGAACGTGCGCCCGTCGATTCCCGGTACGCGCTCGGTGACCAAGAAATCAATCAACAACACTTGATCCTCTGTGAGGTTCTCTGTTCCTGCAAATGCGATTCCTTGATCGCTGGGAACACGAGTATCTCGACTGCTGATGCGCTCCAACGCGGTCGGAAACGGATACACCCATAACCATGTTCCGTCGGGTAGGCGAAACTGCTGTGTTGGATCATTTGTCGCCAGCACGTTCAGAGATGGTGTTACCCAGACTCCGCCGTTCCCTGCAAAAATGTACGACCTTCCAAGGCTGTGCGGCAGCACATTGAGCGGCATTCCCACAAAACTGCTCAAAATATATGGCTGCTCTAGGTCGCTGGTGACCGTTCCGTTCGGGGGTAGATTCACGCGGATACCGTCTCCGATTCGCATCCCCCAATCGAGTGGGAGCGCGGTGAGTCCGTGCGCGCCGGGGATCACCGCCGTTTCTTCGTAATAGCGAGCGCTGTTGATCGCCATGATCACGCCGTGTAAGGTGAGCAAGACAGCAGCAATGAGCCGCAGATAGCCCTCACCCCCCGCTGACGGAGAATCGGCTTTTGCCCCTCTCTGTGAACGGAGAGGGGCGGCACGCGAAGCGTGCGGGGTGAGGGCGATCCCTGCCAGCGCGTAACCCGCCGGAATGCCCATCAACTGATAAAACGGGTGGATCACCTGCCCGACATAGCTCATTAAGACGACAGGCACGAGAAACCAGATCAACAGGATGATCATGCGCGGGTCACGGCGGCGGATCACACGATACCCCGCGATCAAAATCCCACCAACGATCGCCGCATAAAGTACCCAGTGCGAGACTTGACTCAACGTGTGGCGTAAATCGCTGTCGCGGATCGGCGCTTGTGTCCCGCGTGCGAGTTCGTAATCCGCGCCTGTGACCAAGCGCACCGCGTGACTCCACGCCTCATCGCTTAAGCGTGCGGGCTGACTAGCGAATGTCTCCGCCCGCGCCGTAAGTTGATCGCCTTGACTGAGCAGACCGTACCCATACAGCGCGGCAGCGATGAGGAAAATCCCCGCTCCCACTGCCGCCGCCCGCCAAGTGATCTGTTTGTGGAAGATCACGAGCAGAATCCCGACGGGAATCACGAGCGCGTAGGCGAGCAAATAGGTATTCGCGGTGATCGTGAGGATCACAGCGGCGAGGATCAAACGACGGGCGGGTTTTTTCGCCGTGCCGAGCAAAACCGGAGTCAGCGCCCACAACAGCGCCGGAACGAGGAACGGGAGCAGACTTTGCACCCAACTCGTGCGGCTGTATTCGATCATCCACGGATTAACCGCCATCAGCGCCGCGCCGAGCAACGCACCGTTTATGCCGATCAAGGCACGCATCGAGCGATAGCTGAGCAGCACGCCGAGCGTATTCAGCGGAATCACAAGCAGATACGGCGCAAGCGGCAGACGGATCAGCGCGACCAGCGGCAGAAACAGGTAGCCCGTCAGCGGCGGGTTAGCAAACAACACGCTCGTCTGCTGACCGATCAGCGGAAACACGCCGCGATCGAGTGTCATCAGCGCTTGCCAGACCGGATAAGCGTGATCGAT
The DNA here is from genome assembly GCA_937927665.1 of uncultured Chloroflexota bacterium. Lineage (GTDB taxonomy): Bacteria > Chloroflexota > Anaerolineae > Aggregatilineales > Phototrophicaceae > Flexifilum. The sequence goes on along the minus strand of CALBRY010000145.1, from coordinate 22,179 downwards.
GTTGTGTTCGATCTGCATCAGCAGGCGAACGCGCAAAAACGCCGCCGTAAGCATGATCAACCACAGGGCGAGGGTGTGAAAGGAGAGTCGTTTTGTCATGACAGGGATTTTATCCAACGGCTTGAACTTGCGAAACGCATGAGCGGCAGCGCGAATCATCTCTGTTACAATATGAGCAGAGAGCAGAGGAAGGCGGCGAGCATGGCGGATCGGTTTATCTACTCGCGGATTCAGCATCTACCGTTATTCGCACAGCTACCAGACGAGCAGCTTGAAATCATCTCGGATGCGTTTCAAGCGGTGCGCTACGAGCAGGGGATGTTCGTGTTCCGGCAGGGACAAACATCTCAAGGCTTGATGCTGATCGCCAGCGGACGCGGCGTGTTTTTCCGCGTCAATGCACAGGGCGTCGAGGAGCAGATCGGACAGATCAACCCCGGCGAATACATCAACGAAGCCGCGCTCTTTGCCGAAATTCACGAATCGGCGTCGCTGCGCGTGGTCGAAACGATGATCGTGCTGCTGCTTTCGCGTGGACGCTTCGCCCATCTCCTCGGTAACGATCCGGCGGTGCGCGCTAATTTGCAGATCCCATCCCCGGCTCAACCGCCGCCAACGCCAACGGCATCGGCTTCCAGTGCTTCCCGTTTTTCGAACGCGCCGCCGCGTATGCCCACCCCACCGCCGAAAATATCGACTCAAACCGCCGCGCCGGTTCCGGTCAGCGCCGCCCCCGCCGAACCGCAGCGCAGCGCACCGAAAAGCCTATTCAAAGGGCAGCGCGACGACGAAACGATTCTGCATCTGTTCCGGCGGCATTGGTGGGCGTTCGGGCGCTACACCGTGATCGGTGTTTTGATCGTCGTGATGTTTGTGGTGGTCGCTTTTGGCGCGGCGCTGACCAGCGCGCTTTTGGCGATCGCGCTCGTGGGTGTGGGCGTTGTCGCCGGGGGCGTGGTGATCGCCTACCTATATTTTGAGTGGCGCGACGATTTTGTCGCTATCACCGATCAGCGCGTCGTGCGTGTGTGGAATCATTTGATCCGCATGGAAAACACGATCAGCGAAATTCCGCTTGATCGGGTACTGGAAGTAAATGTCGAAATCCCCCCGCGTGACCCGATCGCGCGCTTATTCAACTTTGGCACGGTGTTGATCAAAACCGCTGGATCAAGCGGCAATATCACACTCGATATGATGCCCAAACCGACACAGGTTCAAGCGGCGATCTTCTCGCAGCGGGATGTTTTCCGCCGCTCGCGTGAAATGCAGCAGCAGGCGCAAATTCGCGCGGATGTCGCACGCGCGTTAGGCAGCGCATCCCATACGCCGCGCAGCCCTGCACAGGATCGAGTCGGCGATCATCTGAGAAGCGATCGCGGCGCATTTTTTGCGCGTACACGCTTCGTCAACAGCGATGGCGATCTCGTTTATCGCAAGCATTCGACGATCTGGTTCGGTCATGTTTTTGTGCCGCTCCTGATCATGATTGTCGGGATCGGGATCATGATCGGCAGTCTGATCATCACCGATTGGATCATGCGCGGCACAATCGGCTCGATCATCGGCTTGCTGGTGACCATTTTCGGCGCTGTCCTGCTGTATCTGGCAGATTGGGATTGGCGTAATGATATGTTCATCCTCGGCAAAAGCACGGTCAAGCTGATCCGCAAGCGTCCTTTCTGGCTGCAAAACGAAGTCGATACCATCCGGCTGAACCAAATCGAAAACGTGGTTAGCGATGTCAACGGCTTTCTGAACAGTCTGCTTAATCGCGGCGTGGTGCGAATTTTCCTGCTCGGCGCAGACCCGAATCAGGTAAAAATCCTCGGTCCGCTGCATGACCCTCAGGAGCTTCAAGCCGGGCTTTCGCGCCGTCAGCAATCGACCAAAACCGAAGCACAGCGCAGCGACGAGGAAAACCGCCGCAAGCAGTTTGCCGAATACATCGCGGCATATCATGAACTGCAAGGGGGATCACCCAAGCAGCAGCCGCCGCCGCCCAACCCACCCCCGCCGAGCGCACCGCCGCCATCGCCGCCGCGCCGTGATGGGATTCGTCCGCCGAATGTGCCGCGTACCCGCCGCGATCAAGACCTCGAATAAACGGCATTTGACAAAATAGGTGAAACCCCGTATTCTGAACTAGAACATCTGTGCGACTGAAATTTATCCCGCGTATACGATTAAAGCGGCGGTGATACTTCAACCATGACAAAGGTGAGCGAGAAGTAATGAAAACATCGTATACCACCCTGCTTGTGAAGGATGCGGAAAAGAATGCGACCGGGATTCCTGTACCTCAAGAGGTCGTCGCCGCATTGGGGAGTGGCAAGCGCCCCGCCGTCATCGTCACCGTGAACGGGTACAGCTATCGCAGCACGGTTGCGGCTTATGGCGATGTTTATATGCTGCCGCTCAGTCAGGAACATCGCACGGCGGCGGGTGTGAAAGCGGGCGATCAAATCGAGGTGACGCTTGAACTCGATACCGCGCCGCGCACGGTCGAAATCCCCGAAGATCTCAAGGCGGCGCTCAACGAACATCCGGGCGTACTCGCCGCATTTGAGTCACTCGCTTTTTCAAAGCGGAAAGAATTCGTGCGTCAGGTCGAAGACGCCAAAACAGCCGAAACCCGCACGCGCCGAATCGCTAAAATCGTCACTGAAATGACCGCGAAGTAACCGCCTATCTCTCCCCAACACTTCAGTACAACATAGGGGACGGGGTAATCTTGGTAGTTGATCGTTTTCGCATTTTCCCTTTATACTGACCCCATGAACACTTTACACACCCTCAAATCACCTCCGCTCTGCCGCAGCGGCGGTTGATCTTCTAGCGGCGACAACCCGATACGGGAATTCACGCTGTGGGCGATTGGCTCACGGCGTTTTTTGATTCCATCTCCCCATGATGCGTTAAATCAACCAGAAAGGACATCTGAATATGCAGCGTTCAAGCGCCGTCCGCATTGCGCGGCGGCTGAGTGTTTTCGCTTTCCTACTTCTCATTGTCGAATTCTTCGACGAGTTCGCATTCGGTACGCGGGAAGCCGCATGGCCGCTCATCCGCCAAGACCTGAACTTGTCGTATGACGAAATCGGGCTGCTGATCGGGCTGCCGATCATCTTCGCCGGGTTCATCGAGCCATTCTTCGGCATCCTCTCGAATATGGGCTTTCGGCGGCGTATCTTCGTGATCGGCGGATTCGTCTCCGTCGCTGCGCTGATCTTGATCAGCATCAGTCCAACTTTCGGGATGCTGTTGATCGTCAGCCTATTTGAAGCTCCAGCACTCGGCGCATTTGTCGGTCTAGCGCAAGGCGCACTGATGGACAGCGATCCCGCGCGCCATGAGCAAAATATGGTGCGTTGGGAGCTTGCCGGATCGCTCGGCAACGTCGCCGGAGCGCTCCTGCTCGGCGTATCAGTCGCAATCGGGATTGGCTGGCGTGGGCAGTACCTCGCGATCGGTCTGCTCGGCTTGATCGTGCTGCTGTTGATCATGCGCCATCGTTTTCCGCATGTGCGTCAGAATACCGACGGTGAAGAACACCCGATGACCTTCCGGGAAAGTATCAACGACGCGTGGAAAGCCGTGCGTGAACCGGGTGTTGTGCGTTGGTATGTCCTGCTCCAGTTTGCTGATCTCATGCTTGATGTACTGCTTGGCTATCTGGCGCTGTATTTCGTCGATGTGGTAGGCGCTGATCCGACGGTTGGCGGGCTGGCAGTCGCGATTTTTACCTCGGTCGGCTTGATCGGTGACATCCTAGTGATCCCCTTGCTGGAGCGCGTGCGCGGCTTGCGTTATCTGTGGTTCAGTGCCGCGATTGTGGGGATTCTGTTCGTCGGCTTTTTGCTGATTCCGGGGATCGTCCCCAAGCTGATCATCGTGTGTATCGCCGGAATCTTGACCGCCGGATGGTATTCGATTTTGCAGGCGCAAATCTACACCAGCTTGATCGGGCGGAGCGGAACGGAAATGACATTAGGCGTCTTGTTTTTCGCGGTCGGCGGGTTAGCGCCAATGGCGATCGGTTTGCTGGCGGATCAGGTCGGTCTTGATGCGGCGATCTGGGTACTTCTGCTCGGTCCGGTCGCGTTGTTGATCGGCATTCCGCGCAGAGGGAAGGCATAAGCATCTGTTGAATTCTGGTATAATTCAGCCAAATTCAACACAGAAAAAGTCAACACAGGCGAACGCGTATGGCGATACGAAATATCATCGGGTTGGATAACCCGATCCTTCGCAAGAAGGCGATCAAGGTACAGGAATATGGCAAGGCGTTTCAAACGCTGGTGGACGACATGATCGAAACGCTGATCGATGCGCCGGGCGTAGGACTTGCCGCGCCTCAGGTCGCGATCTCTCAGCGGTTGATCGTCGTGCGCCTGCCCGACGACGAAGAAAGCAAGAAGGAATACGGCGATCAAGCGGGAGTCATCTACGTTGTGGCGAACCCGGAGATCGTGAAAGAAAGCCGCGAGATGGTCGAAGGCGTTGAAGCCTGCCTTTCGATCCCCGGCTATTACGGCACGGTCGATCGCCATGAAACCATCGTCGTGAAGGGATTTGACCGCAATGGCGCGCCGTTCCGCCTTAAGGCGAAAGATTGGCTGGCGCGGGTGTTCCAGCACGAGATCGATCATCTCGATGGCAAGCTGTACATCGATATCGCAACCGACATCTGGAAGCATAGCGAAAGCGACGATGAACAGTCTGAACCGGAACCAACAGAGCAGGAATCTCCCGCGAAGGAATAATCAATCGCATGCTGATTTACCCACACCCCGGACGATAAGCATCCGGGGTGTGGACTGATATGCCTCGCAAGACATATAGACGCGCGTCATGCGTAAACGGTGATCCTTTTCCTCGCTCATCCCCATCACTTCCCCCTCAAAGCGAAATAGAGTATGCTCAATTCGCAAACACTCGCGAAGTCTCTTTCTACTTGAGAACAGGCTTTGCGGTGATAAACGTTTCTGGTATGTGAGTGTCTCGTACAGGAGAACTTGGCATGTTCCTGAAACCCCGTCCGCACCTTCAAGAACGCCATGTTGTCGTGGATCACAACCTCTGTTTTTTCTGCGGCGCATGTGTGGCGATTTGCCCGCCCGACTCGATCTTTCTCGATAACACCCATTTGAACATCGATGACGAGACGTGTACCCGCTGCGAACGCTGCGTCCATATGTGTCCGGTTCATGCCCTGTCCATGGAGCAGTAATCCCCCATGCAACCCGTTTATGATGCAGTTGTCGTCGGCGCAGGACCGGCAGGCTCCGTTGCTGCGCGCAAACTTGCCGAACACGGCTTGAACGTCCTCATGATTGAAAAAAGGCAGGAAATTGGCGCGCCGGTGCGATGCGCGGAAGCGATCGGCGATGAGCCGACCCGCCCCTATATTGACATCGACCCGCGCTGGATCAATGCCACCATCACACGTTATGCCATCTGCAACCCCGCAGGCGATCAAGTCGTCGTGCCGCCTGCCGGACTCACCTACGTTGTTGATCGCAAAGTATTCGATTGGGAACTCGCCAATCTCGCATCAAAAGCAGGCGCGCATATTCGCACGCGCACAAGCGCGAACAGCCTTATCCGCGAAAACGGACAGGTGAAGGGCGTGCGTATCACCAGCATGGGCAAAGCCTACACTATTCAATCCCGCTTGGTGATCGCGGCGGATGGCACAGAATCGCAGGTTGCGCGCTGGGCAGGGCTGAACACCGTTCCCCCGATGGCGGATTTTTATGTCGGGTTTCAGTATTTGCTCGGCGGGATACGTGTTGACCCGACGACATGCGAATATCATCGCGGGGCTGAACTTGCACCGGGCGGCTATGCGTGGGTGTTCCCCAAAGGCGAAGACACCGCCAATGTCGGCTTGGTCATCAGCGCGAATCATGCCGCGAAAATCTCCGCACAGGCGTATCTGGATCGTTTTGTGGCGCGCCAATTCCCCCGTGCGAATATCCTCGGCGTAGTGGCGGGCGGTATTCCGGCAACCGGAGCACTCAAAAAGATGGTGACAGGCGGGCTGATGGTGGTCGGAGACGCCGCCCATCAAGCCGATCCGCTGACGGCGGGCGGGATCAATCTGGGGATGATCGGCGCAGATATGGCGGCACAAACTGCCGTCAAGGCATTGGATGCTGGCGATGTGTCCGCACAGGCATTGAGCGGCTACGAAAAGTTGTGGCGCGACCGCTTTGGCGTCCAGCACCGCGCACTCTACCAGATTCGGAAGATCATCACCGATATGGACGACGCGCTGTTTGGCGGCTTGATCCGCACTGCCGCGCAGCTTCCGCTTCAGGATATGGCGTTGGGCGAAATCCTGCTGGCTGTGCTGAGACAACACCCGCAGTTATTGCTAGAATCGCGCAAATTGATCACGACGGGCTTGATCATCATGAAATGAACGCACGCACCCGTTCGACAACGATTTCGCCCTGACCGGGTAACACGGTGCGCGGATCGAATAACACGCGGTTATCGGTGATGCGCGCGATGATCGGCGGATCACTTGCGCGTAGTTTCGCCACAAATGCCGTCGCATCCGGCACATCGAGCGCCCAACACGCCGTCGGGAGCGTCTCCCCCGGTAGACTTCCCCCGCCCACCGCCGATTGTGACGCGATCACCGTGCCCATTCCGGCGGCATCGCGCCAGTTTTGTGCGATCCGCTCGATTTCATGCAGCGGCATAGCGATCATCCGCCAGATCGGAATTTTCTCGGTTGCTTCGCCCCGCCGGTAATGATCAAGCGTGGCGGAAAGCCCCGCGAGGCACAGCTTATCGGCGCGGATCGCACGGGCGAGCGGGTGTCTCTTCAGCCTGTCGATCAACGCTTTTTTGCCGACGATCACCCCGGCTTGCGGTGCGCCAAGCAGTTTATCCCCGCTGAACACGACGAGATCAACCCCGGCGGTCAAGCTTTCGGTCACGGTTGGTTCGTGCTCCAGTCCGTAACGCGCTGTATCAAGGAGCGCCCCGCTCCCCAGATCATCGACGGTGATCAAACCGCGCGCCGCGCCGAGTGACGCGATCGCTTCGATCGTTGGCGTTTCGGTGAAACCGATCAGCTTGAAATTCGAGGCATGCACGCGCATCAAGATCGTCGTGTGATCGGTGATTGCGTGTTCGTAATCGCTGATGCGCGTCTTGTTGGTTGTCCCCACTTCGCGGAGCATTGCGCCGCTCTGGGTCATCACTTCGGGAATGCGGAATCCGCCGCCAATCTCGACCAACTGCCCGCGCGAAACGATCACTTCGCGCCCTTGTGCGAATGTCGAAAGGATCAACACCAGCGCCGATGCCGCGTTGTTGACCGCCATGCCACTTTCCGCACCCGTCACGGCAATTAACCCCTGTTCGGCGTGGATCAAGCGACTGCCGCGCCCACCGGTATCAAGATCGTATTCGAGCGTGGAGTAATTCGCCGCCGCCGCCGCAATCGCATCACAGGTACTTTCGCTGAGCGGCGAACGTCCCAGATTGGTATGCAGAATGATCCCCGTCGCGTTGATCACCGGACGCAGTGAGGGGCGAAATTGCAGATGTAAATCCGCCGCCGCCGCATCGAGCAGATCGGCGGGAGCGATCGCGGTATCCACTCCGGCACGCAGTTGATCGCGAACAGTTTCTAGCGCGGCGCGGATCGACGCCAGCGCCGCTGAACGTCCGTACTCGCGGATCAACGCCGCGCCGCCATCACTGCCAATCAGCACATCAACCGAGGGAAGATCGCGCAAGCGATTAGCGGGATTCGCGTTCAAAAGCGATCTCCCGTGTGCGAATAAACACCTCAACCACGACGAACGCCAGCGCGATGAAGAAGGCGATCCCCGGGCTAAGCGCGCGCGGCATCCGCAGCCATGCACACGTGACGACGAACAAGCCGATCCAGATGCTCTGGCGGACGATCACACCGCCGCTGGGGAGCGGTTGACTGGTCGGGGTCAAGCGCACATTAAAATAACGGACGACCGGCAGCACCGATCCCGTGATAGCGAGATGGAGCAGCACGAAAAACAACCAGCGCGGACCTGCCGCCGGAATTTCACTCGTGATCAGTTGAAACAAACCCACCCAGCCGATTCCCGCCATGATCAACGCGGCGGCGAGTGCTCCCCAGTGATCCGCCGGAGTGCGTGGGCGGCGCAGTGATTTTTCTGACATATTGACGACATTCTGTGCTTGCAATCATGTTGATGATAGCGCAAAGTTCAAGCGCGTGGGAATAACTGTCAGGACGTGACATGCTCAATCGAATACTCCGGTTTGCGCTCGTGATCGTGCTGCTGTTCGCCGGATTGATCGCCGTGATTCCACGCGCTTTCCCGAATACCCCCGCCGTGCCGGAATACTGGGACGCGCTCGGTTTTACCGCATGCGATCTGCCGTGCTACGCCGGAATAGAAGTCGGTGATACGGGGTTTGATCAAGTCGCGGATAAACTCGAACAGCATATCGACGCGCTAACACAAACAACGCTTGTTGTCAATCAAAACATCTATTTTTATGCGACGGCGGGTGAGCGCCAGGTAGTCGGGTCGATTTCGTTTGTGCGTAATCAGGTGACAGCGTTCAGCTTAGCAGCGCCAGTGCCGCTTGATCTGCTGCTGACCGCGTTCGGCGCTCCGGACTGCGTGATGACAATTCCGAATGCGGTCGATGATTGGTGGTCTTGGTATTTGCCGGAAGCCGTTGTTGTGGTGCAGATGGGCGGCAGCCAACTTCTTCAATCAGCAAGTGCTGATTTTCTGACAATCGTGCCGCCGCAAGAGGAATCGAGTTGTGATGCGGAGTTAATGACGCCGTGGCGCGGGTTTGCGCCATCGTGGGTCTATAAAAATTAAAAGGGACGTTCTCACGTCCCCTTTGTTTGGATGGTTTATTCAGAGCGGCGCATCTGAATTTCTTCGAACAATTCCCGCGTTTCGCGTGAAGGTTCAATATCGAGCCGGTCACGCAGCAGATATTCCACCGTGCGGTATTGATCGAGCGCCTCGTCGTAGCGGCGCAGTTGCAGCATCAAGCGGATCACATCACGCTGCACATCTTCGCGCTCCGGCACTTCTTTGAGTGCGCGTTGGAAGTAATTGAGTGCAGATTCGTATTCTTCGCGGCGGCGTGCATCACGCGCCATGCCGATCAACGCTTTGGCGTACATCCCGCGCAGTTGATCGCGGCGGCTGACGACCCATGTCATCTCGACCGTTTGCAGGAACGGCGCTTTGTAGAGGTCAATCGCACGCGCAAGGTGATAACGAACTTCGGTGGGATTATCGGCGCTGATCGAACGTTCGACCGCATCCTGAAAATCATCAACATCGTAGTGACGCACCAGCTTATCCGAAGGCAGATAGAAACCGGCGTTATACTGCGTCAGTTCGTAATTACCGCCATCGGCAACTTTCATGGAGATGCGTTCGGTGATCTTACGCTTGGTGACGTGGAAAACGTTCGTCGCCTCTTTGACACTGAGATCGGGCCAGAAGGCTTGGAAAATCTCATCGCGGGTCACAAGCGGATGATCGATAAAATAGAAAAATAAATTACGAGGTAATGCGCCATCCCAATTCGTGAGCGGCTGACCGTTCACCAGCACATGACCGCGACCGAGCGCGTACACATCGACCTGTGGATGAGGTTCATCCTCAACCGTAAACATGACATCATTTCGGCGGTATTCTGTGCCTAAAACAACCGCTTCGCCGCGCTTGAGCATTTCGATCCACGGATAGTGGGTCATCATACGGCTGCTAAAAGCGATCTGTACTTTTTCTGGCAGCGCCTTGACGAGAGCCGTGATAAATCTGCTAAAATCGTCGTTCATCTCAAGACGGTCTAGCTCATCCACAAACAGGATGACCGGATCAAGCCGCACAGTCGAGAGATCATGGGCGAGTGCTTTCGCTATCGCCGTCACATCACCCGAATCAAGCGCTTCTTTGAGCCTTGTGCCGAACTTGCCCAACACGGATTCAAATTCACGGACTAAACCGTGCATCCAATCGGCGACGGTGGATTGATCAGCAGAAATGCGGTAGTAGAGCAAGCCTTCTCGAGCTTCTTCAAGGAAATATGTTAAAAACAGATTCCTGTAGTTTATCCAAGGGTATAGAATAATGACCTTCTTGCCTTTGGATTTTTCCCGAAACGACTCTAGGGAGATGTTTAGTACACTGTCGCGGAATGGGAATGCCATTGGCGGTCTCCAAATTTCATTGACGGTGCGAAAGACATGGATGCACAGACCATTCGGGGTGCATTCCTCATCATTCGAGCCGATCGCACCGTGCAGATCGGCTAAAATCAAGAATACGGTTTCTAGTATATCACAAAAATTCGTTGTCAACACCGCGTTGTACATAAATACTTGGTTTGAATTGCGAGTAATTTCGATTAGTTTCACAAACATCACCATTAAGGATGAAATCTGTGAAAAAAGCTGCGCAGTATTTTCTTGCGCTTGAACCATTCGCGCTGGCGGTGATCCTGCTGGCGTTTTGGACTCCCAATCTTGACCGGGTACACACGCTCTGGTTGATCGTCCCGTTTATCGTGGTGCGTGTGCTTGTTTCCCGGCGCGTGATTCCAGCCTCGCCGCTCAATCCGATCTTGATTATCCTACTTGTGCTGGCGGTGATCAATCTGTCGGTTGCTCGCTTCTCGTGGGGAGCATGGATCATCGGGCGCCCGCTCATGGGCATCATTCTCGCGACCAGTTTTGCTGATTGGGCGCGGCGGTGGGGTGAAACCGCATTCGACCGGACTCTGCTGGCGACTGCCCTACTCGGGTTGTTGGTCGGCGTTGTAGCCTTGTTCTGGTCGCAGTGGGTGATCGGTTCAAAATCGGCGGCGCTCCAACCAATCATCGACGCACTTCCGCCCGCACCAACCGGCGCGATCGTCGAGACGTTTATAGGCGGCGGTTTCAACGTCAACGAAATAGCGGGCGGGATGAGTTGGCTTCTTCCTGTCGTCGCGGTGATTGCGCTCCTCGACTGGCAACAGCGGGCGAATGCCGTGCGCCGTTGGGTGGCAACACTCGCATTTATCGCCTTATCACTGGCGATTTTCTTGGGGCAATCACGGGCGGCGATTGCCGGGGTGCTGATCGTGCTGGCGGGTATATCCGTGCTGCTGATCCGCCCCGGTTGGACGCGGCGCATCTGGTGGATCGCGCTTGCGGCGGTGACCGCATTTGAAGTGGGACTTCTCAGCGGCGTATTTAGCTCCGCGCCGGATATGATCCAGGAACGCGATGAAGCAAGTGTAAACAGCCGTCTTCTAATCTGGCAGGCGGGGATCGATATCGTGATTGATTACCCCTTGACCGGAATCGGCATGAATAAATTCCGCGCCGCCGAAGTGCGCGCGATTTATCCCGTGGAAGGCTATGCGACACAGGTCTTACCCCACGCTCATAACGAATTTTTGCAGGTGAGTACCGATTTAGGGCTTCCGGGGTTAGGCGTCTTTATTGGGTTATACGGTGTGACATTCTGGATGCTTTATAAACGCTGGCGGTCGGGCAGCCGGATCGCTGTCGGAATCGCCGCCGGACTAGGTGCACACCTGATCTTTGGCATGCTCGACGCAGTGACACTCTTCGACCGTTTTATATATGTTTTCTGGTGGTTGATCGGTCTAGCGATGAGTCTTGAGGCGCTGTCCCAAAGGTTTATCGAAAAGAGTTCACAAAAGGGCTAAGATGAAGTACATGCACAATGCTATCTTTGTGCCCTTTCGTGCTTGATCATCAAAAGACCTATAGAAGTTCGGTCAAAGCGGACGGGGGTTAAACGCGCGCGTTATGGCTGATGGGAATGAAAACGAGCCAGTGACAACTCCGGTTGATAAAGCAGTGGCGGAAGAAACAGCAAATCATCTACGTGTACAGCAGCGCTTGATCAATCGGATTGAGGAGCTGTCACTCGTCGAGGATATTGCGCGTCAGCTTTCGGGTGCGCTGACCTTTGATGAAGTCGTCAACAAAATGCTCGAAATCGCGCTCCGAATTACCGCCGCTGATCGTGCCGCATTGGCGACGATCACCGAAACCGGCACTTCATGGCTGGTGACATTACGCGAAGAAAATGGCGAACCGCGCAAAACCTACCGCACACGCGGACGCGATGACGGCATTCTGGGTGAAGTGATGCGCCAGCGCGTACCCATCCACCGGCAAGAATCTCAACTGTCGCCGCGTCATGGTGCATCCGATACAGCGGAGATGATCTCTGTGATCGCAGTGCCGCTGCTGCGCGAAAACGCCGTGATCGGCATTCTCACCGTCGAAAGCCGCGAACCGAACGCTTTCCAAGACGAAGACCAAACTTTTTTGACACACCTTGCAGGTCATACGGTGATCAGCATCGAGAATCATCGTTTGCTGGAGGAACATCAGCACCGAATTTCCCTGCTTAGTAATCTCCAATTTTTGAGTATGCGCGTGAGCGGCGTTTCTGATCTGATCGGCGTCGAATCGGCAATCCGCGAAACCACGCGGCAGATGTTTCAGGCGCGTGACGTCGCGATTTTTTACTATAACGCGCTGACGGACGAACTGAGTGATGCACATGTCGATGTACAGGCATCGCGCCGTTTATTCCCCTCTGCCGAAGGGCTGCGCGCCGCGCGCACCAGCGAAATTCAGATCACGCATCACACAATGCCGATCAATGTTCCGATCGAAGCGGATTTTGACCAACTTCCGCCGCTGACATATGTCAACGTACCCGTAAAAGGCAGTCACGATTTGCGCGCCGTATTGAGTGTCGCGTTTAGTGAACATCGCCAATTACGCAACCGCGACATCGAAGCCTTCCAACTTTTGGCATATCAAACGGGCGAATATCTGGAAAAAGCGCGCTTGCAGGAAACCATCCGCGCCGCACATGACCGGATGCGCGCCATTCTCCAATCAACCCGCGACGGCGTGCTATTCCTTGATCGGGAAGGGCGGCTTGTTGATATCAACACGGCGGCGGAACGGCTGGTCGGAATCCGCCGCGAAGATGTTCTCGGCAAGAACTTTGTCGGCATCCTGTTCCAGATGCTCGATCATAAAGATGTGCGCGGCATGGGCTATTCGGAAGGGCAGTTGGTCGAACTTGCGCGCCAACTGCGTACCCAACCGAGCCGAATCACCAAACGCGAATTTTCGCGTGTAGCCGATAACAAGCCGATGTATATCGAGGAAATCGGGTCGCCTGTCATCGATGAAAGTCACAACATCGTCGGGCGGCTGCTGGTCTTGCGCGATGTCACCGAACAGCGCCAGATCACCGAATTTCGGCAGGACATCGTGAATATGGCAGTTCATGATTTGCGCGGTCCTTTAGGCGCAATCGTGAGCGGTCTTGATCTCGCGGTTGAAGACCTCGAAAGCGCGAGAACGCATCCGCTGGATCTGCCGGGTGTGCTCAAACTGCTTATGCTGGCGAAAAATAGTGCTATCACCCTGATCTCGCTGGTCGAAAATGTTCTGGAAATCGCACGGCTGGAAACCCGCGAAATGCCGATCAACCGCTCGATGCTGCCGCTCGGCATGATCGCACAGGCGGCGGTTGATTCACTACGTGCGGGTTTTGCCAGCGCTGAACTGCAAGTCCGCGTCGAAATTCCTGAAACCCTGCCCGTGATCAATGTCGATCAAGATTTGATCCGGCGTGTGATCACCAATTTGCTCGATAATGCGTTACGCTATACGCCAGCCGGGGGACAAGTCCTGCTGTCTGCGACACGAACAGAACAAAAGCCCGATGCTGTGATCGTCACGGTTGCCGACAGCGGATTAGGAATTCCACCCGCCGATCGGAAAGACATTTTTCAGGTGTTCCGTCAGGTGAAAGGCAGCGCGCCCCGGCGGGGTTCACGTGGGAGCGGGCTGGGGTTGGCATTCTGCCGTCTGGCTGTCGAGGCGCATGGGGGAAAGATTTGGGTCGAAGAGTCTTCACCATTGGGGGGTGCATGTATCGCATTCAGTCTCCCGCTGTTGAGCCAGTCATGACACAAATAAAACGTATAAGTGCAAGCGCAAGCGCAAGAAAGGGCATGGCGTGAAATCTTCGATCTTTTCTGGACGTAAACCCCCGTCAAGCCCGCCTGATTCTTTGAATCCACCTGAAAAAGCATCGCGTGTAGAACAGCTTGCAACCCTAAACAGCGTTCTCACGCAGCTTACAGGGACACTTTCGCCGGATAAAGTCCTCAACACAGTGATCGAATCCGCGCCGAAAATTTCCCCCGGTGTCACGGCGACGGCGGTTTACCTCTATTGGGATGATCAAAAATCAACGCTGGCGCTGTTCCGCAGCGGCGGCATGAGCGATCGCTTTTTTTCTGATCCACCTGACCCCGCACTCATGCTGAATTCGCGTAAGCAGGTGCTCACCGAAACCAAGCCGCTGATCGTCAACGATCTGGGACAATGGGCGCTGACGATTGACGGCGATAATCACGCCACCCATCTACGCAACATGATGATGCACGAAAACAAGCGTGCATGGATCGAACTGCCACTCGCGGTGGGGGGTGTTGGCTTGGGTGTGCTTGTCCTGTACTACGATCACCCGACTGATTTTTCACCGGAACAGGTGGAAATTCTCCGCACATTTGCGACACAAGTCGCACAGGCAATCAGCAATGCGCGCTTGTACTCGATCACCGATGAAGCGCTGGAAAGGCGCGTCGGTCAGCTTATCGCGCTCGCCGTGATCGGGCACGAACTGACCGCGACGATCGACTTGGAGCGCATTTGTACGCTCGTCCTGAATCATGCGCTTGATGCGACCAGCGCGAAAATCGGCGTGCTGATCCTGCTCAATGAGTCCGGCGTCGTCGATCGCTTGATCTCACAGGGTTACCCGGAAGGTGCGTTCGCGAACCCGATGCGCGCCCTGACAGGAATCACCCGCCGCGTGGTCACATCTGGAAAAGCGGTGCTGGCGCGCAACGCGCTCACCGAACCCGATCTCGCGCTGATTCACCCGTACACCCGCTCTCAATTGAGTGTGCCGATCATGCGTGCCGGAGCGGTGATGGGCGCGATTACGCTCGAAAGCGAAACCGTCAACGCCTTCAACGACGAAGATACCCATTTCGCGCTTCAGCTTGGCAGCCAAGCTGTCATTGCGATGGACAATGCGCGGATGCTCAACCGCATCACCGAAACGCGCGATCGCTTGCAGGTCATCTTGAATGCGATGAAAGAAGCGCTGGTCATGATTGACCACAACGGGATCGTCGCGTTGGCAAATCCGGCTGTCTCTCGCTTGGGACTCTCGCCCGCTGTCCTACAAAACTGCTCGGTTGAGGATTTGCTAGAAAGCACGGAACTCGAATTGGCGCACCGTTTCGGCTTCGCCAGCGAAAACGAGATCCGCCGCATCGTAAAAGAACTCCGCACCCCCGGCGCATGGACAGAACGCTCCCCCGCTGTTTACACGATGGAAAGCGACAGCGGCACGATCCGCATTCAGCGGCAGGTGATCGCCGTCCCCGGCAGCGATGGACAGCCAATCGGGGCGCTGCTGGTGTTCTACGACGAATCCGAGCAGTACAAGCTCGAACAAACGCGGGAAGAACTCAGCCGGATGCTGGTACACGATCTCCGCAGCCCGCTGACCGCTGTCACCACCAGCCTGAAACTGCTCACCGAATTTGTCCCGCCGGATGCGCCGTTCCGCCCCGCCGTTGATTCGACAACGGACAGCGCACGCCGCGCCATTCGTAAACTGCTCTCGCGGGTTGATGCGCTGTTAGACGTATCGCGCATGGAGAGCGGCTTCTTATCGCTGGATCAAAAACAAACGCCGTTCGCGCTCCTAGTCGAAAATGTGACTACGGAACTTGAGCCGCTGGCGCGTGAGCTAAACATCACCATCCAAACAGAAGATCTTGATGCTGCATCGGCGCTGAATGTTGATGCCGATAAAGTCGAGCGCGTCCTGCTCAATCTTGTCGATAACGCGCTCAAATTCAGCCCGCTGGATAGCAAAGTGATCGTCCGCGTCCGCAAAGCCAACGGAGGGCGCATTCCCGCCGGTTTTGTGCGTATCGATGTTGTGGACTCCGGTCCCGGTGTGCCGGATGATTACAAAGCGCGCTTGTTCGATCGCTTTGTTCAGGTACAGGGGCGCACCGGATCGCGGCGCGGCAGTGGCTTAGGCTTAACGTTCTGCCGCTTGATCGTCGAGGCGCACGGCGGACGCATCTGGATCGAGGATAATCCCGGCGGCGGGAGCGTATTCGCCTTCCTTCTGCCAGTGATGTAAAGCGCGTTCACCCCTTTCCCAAGGGGTGTCTTATCGTAGGGGCGCGTCGCGACGCGCCCGTTTCGGGCGGCTCATCGCCGCCCTTACAGCTCTGCCACCGCCGGAATCACCTCGCGGATCATCGTCTCAAGCGGCTTGATCGTCTCAACGTTGGGGATGTTATAGATCACATGCTGAACGCCAAGATCGGCAAGCTGGCGAATTTGAGCGATCACCTCTTTGGGCTTCTGCATCTCAAAATTCACCGTTCCCAGTGTCGTCCGCTCAATCGTGTTGTAATCGCGCCCAAGCGCGTCACAGTTGCGGCGGATCGTCTCCAAACGGGACTGAATCACATCCATACCCGCCCGCACGAACAGATTACACGCATCGGCGTATTTTGCGATCAACCGCATCGTCTTATGCTCACCCATGCCGCCGATCATGATCGGTGGGTGCGGCTGACTGATCGGCATGGGAACGCACAGCGTCTCGTCCATCTGATAATGTTTGCCGTGATACGGTTTGACTTCGCCCGCCCACATTTGATGGGTGATCTGGAGTGCTTCTTCAAGTTGTTCAAAACGGGTGGCAACAGGCGGATACGGTATCCCTAGACCGAGCGCTTCCCGCTCGAACCATGCCGCGCCGATGCCCAAATACGCGCGTCCACCGCTCAACACATCGAGCGTCGTCGCCGTTTTGACAAGAATGCCGGGATAGCGATAAATCACGCCGGTGACCAGCGTGCCGAGCTTGACATGCTTCGTCAGCGCGGCGAGATATGAAAGCGTGCTGTAGCCTTCAAGCATCGGCTCTTGAGGCTCGCCAACGCCGGGAATCTGGAAGAAATGATCCATCACCCACAGGCTGTAAAATCCGCCCTGATCGACCAGCGGCGCAATCTCGTTCAGTTTCGGGGCGATGGTATTTGCGCCGCCCCACGTAAATCTTGGAAGTTGTAATCCAACGCGCATGTGGTGTTCCTCGCTAAGCGTAATGGTGTAACCAGTCATGAGTATGGAAAGAAAGTTGAAAGTTAAAAGTGGAAAGTGGGCATACTTTTAACTTTTGCCTTTCTTCAGTTTACCCAATTCTGCGGCAGTCAGTTCACGCCACTCCCCCGGCGCTAATCCGTCGAGCGTGATTCCCGCCATCGCCACGCGCACCAAACGCAGAGTCGGAAACCCAACAGCGGCGGTCATCCGGCGCACCTGTCGATTCTTTCCGTCCGTGATCGTGAGCGCGAGCCAAGCCGTTGGTACATTTATCCGGTAGCGGATCGGCACGGGACGCGGCGGCAGATCAGGTTCGCCGGGGAGCAGTTCAACCAGCGCAGGACGCGTCGTGTACGGTTTGCCATCAATCGAGAGTTTAACTCCGGCGCGCAGATGATCGAGCGTGGCTTCGTTCGGGATGCGCTCCACTTGCGCCCAATAGGTGCGCGGGTGTCCATGTTCAGGATCGAGCAGTTGCGCGGTTAGCCGCTTGTCGTCGCTGATCAGCAGCAACCCCTCGCTGTCATGATCCAGCCGCCCGATCGGGTAGATGTTCGGGCGATCGATATAGTCCGCCAGCGTGGGTCGCCCGTCCGGGTCGGTAAACTTGGTGTGAACGCCGTAGGGTTTCCAAAATTTGATCGTAGTTTTCGGCATGGTGTCATGGTTCGCTTGAGGATTTTCATCATGAGCGGCTAGAATACCATCAATACAGTTACAGTTGGGAGCAGCTTATGAGCAGCGCAGCAGAAATCGTTCAGCAGAATAAAGAGCATACCCTCGTCAGTTGGAACGCACAGGGGACATGGAATCCAATCCCGGTCGAACGTGCCGAAGGCGTTTATGTCTATGACGCGAACGGCAAACGCTATCTCGATTGGTCATCGCAGTTGGTTAATATGAACCTCGGTCACAGTCACCCGCATGTCGTCAAGGCGATTCAGGAACAGGCGGCGAAACTGTGTTATGTCGATCCCGGTTGGGCAACTGAACCGCGTGGGCGACTCGGCACGATGCTTGCGGAAGTCTCAGGGCTGCAAAAAGCGCTGTTCACCAATGGCGGCACAGACGCGGTCGAAAACGCGATGAAGATCGCCCGCATGTATACCGGCAAGCAAAAAGTTTTCACGCGCTATAAGAGCTATCACGGCGCGACCTTCGCGGCAATGTCAGCGGGCGGCGATCCGCGCCGTATTGGCAACGAACCGGGCGTTCCGTGGATCGTCCGCATGCCCGATCCGTATGCCTATCGCAATCCGATCTATCGCGGCATCTCTCAAGAAGAAGGGGATGCGATCATCGCGGACTTGGTCGAGGATATGGTGTTGATGGAAGGACCGGACACGGTCGCGGCGATCATGGTGGAAGGGTACAGCGGATCAAGCGGCGTACTCCAGCCGACCGCCGTTTATTTCAACCGCTTGCGCGAAATTTGCGATAAATACAATCTGCTGCTGATTGTTGACGAAGTCATGAGCGGGTTCGGACGCACGGGCGAATGGTTCGGCATCCAGCATTACCCGAACGCCAAGCCGGATATTATGGCGCTGGCGAAGGGAATCACGTCGGGATATGTACCGCTCGGCGCGACGTTGATCAGCGAAAAAGTTGCATCCTATTTTGATGATCATGTTCTGCAAACCGGGCTGACCTACAGCGCGCACGCACTGGCAACGGCGGCAGGCGTGGCAGCAATGGAAGTCTATCATCAAGAAAATCTGATCGTACGCAGCCGCGAAATGGGGAAAGTTTTGCGGCGTGGATTGATGGACTTGGCGGAAAAGCACCCGGTGATCGGGGATGTGCGCGGCGCGGGCTTGCACACGGTGATCGAACTGGTGAAGAGCCGCGAAACCCGCGAACCGATGAGTCCGTTCAATAAGCCGTTCAGCGACCCGATGAAGAAAGCCGCCGGAGCGCTCAAGGCAAACGGGCTGACGACGCTCGTCCGCTGGAACTTGATCATGAACTGCCCGCCGCTGATCATCACCGAAGCGCAGATTCAAGAAGGGCTGGATATTCTCGATACCGTCCTGACCGATCTCGATCAGGCATACGAGGGCTAATCAATTAAAAAACTCCTCATCCCATGCGCTTTTTCTGCGGGATGAGGAGCTTTATTGTGCTAAAGAACCGAAGTTACGCGAACTTCTCCGGGAACACCTGCCGCGCGAGCGCTTCTTCCTGATTAACCAGATCGCTCAACACCGCAAGCCCACCATTCCAGAAATTCGGATCGTTCAAATCAATGCCGACCTTCGCCAGCAGTTTATCGGGGTAATCGCTGTCGCCTGCCGCAAGCAGATCGAGATACTGCGGCACGAAGGCCTGACCACGCTCTTGATACAGGTTGTAGAGCGCCAGCACCAGCAGTTCGCCAAAGGCATACGCATAGACATAGCCGGGCGTCCCCAAGAAGTGCGGGATATAGCTCCACCACGTGCCATAATCGCTGCGTAGGGTCACGCTGTCCCCGAACATTGCCTGCTGTGTCTGCATCCACAACTCGCTGAGGCGGTCGCTCGAAAGTTCGCCTTCCGTGCGGCGTGCTGTGTGATACGCATCCTCGAAGCGGTTCATCGAAATCTGACGGAACACCGTTGCGAAGCTGTCCTCCAGCTTGCCCGACAGCATCAGCAGGCGCGCCGCCGGATCAGATTCTTTAGCCAGCAGCGCTTGGAAGGTGAGCATTTCGCCAAACACAGACGCTGTTTCGGCGGTGGTCAGCGGCGTATATTGATAGACCAAGCCCATTTTGCGCTGTGCGAGATACTGGTGCAGCCCGTGACCGAGTTCATGCGCCAATGTCGAAACATCGCGCGCTTTCCCCGTAAAGTTGACCAGCACAAACGGATGCGCCGAAGGCACAGTCGCCGTCGCAAACGCGCCGCCGCGCTTATTCGGACGCAGTGCCGCATCGATCCAGTTTTCATCAAAGAAACGCGCTACCACCGCGCCCGCCTCCGGGCTGAAAGCGGTGTACGAGCTTTGCACGATCTCGCGTGCTTCTGCCCATGTGTAATCTTCCGTCGTCGCTTTGATCGGGAGCGGCGCATAGCGATCATAATCGTACAGTTCATCAACGCCCATCAGCACGCGCTTGAGGCGGTAATGCCGCGCGACGATCTCATAATGGCTCGTGACCGAATTGACCAGCGCGTCAACGACGGCATCCGGCGCTTTATTCGAGAGATTGCGATCGCTGATCCACGACGGGAACTTACGGCGGCGGTCGCTCTGCATCTTATCGGCTGCCAGCACGTTGAAAACATACGTCGTTTCCATTAGGCGCGTGCTCAAGCCTTGCGTCACGCTTTCGGCGGCACGGCGGCGGATTTCGCGATCGGCGGAATACAACTTGGAGAGAATCTGCGAGTCCGTCAGTTCTCCGCCTTCCCATGAGTAGCGCAGTGCGCCCATCAATTGGGTGAAGAAGCGAACCCATGCGCCTGATCCGGTAACGCTCTTTTCGACAAGAATCTGTTCCTCAATTTCGCTGAGGGTATGCGGACGCATCTTGAGTTCGTCTTCGAGCAAATGCGCGTACTTGCCAAGCGTCGGATCAGTGAGAATCGCCTGTGTCTGCTCGTCGGAAAGCGCTTTCCATTCCAATTCAAAGAACAAAAGCATCTGCTGAATTTCAGCGCCGATTTCTTGCACCTTCTGGTACAGTGCGCCGCGCTGCGGATTATTTGTCTCCGTGACAAACGTCAGCCCGGCATAGGAACCAAGCCGTCCCGCCATATCGGCGATCGCCTCACGTTCGACCAGTGCATCGACGATTCCTTCGGCGTCAAGCGATGCGATTTTTCCACGATATTCCGCCGCATATGCGGAGGCACGTTGACGAATCGCTGTGATATCGCGCTCAATCGCCGGATCATCAGGGCTTTGATAGAAAATGGACAGGTCCCAAGCGACGTTTTCCGCGCCTGTTGCCGTTTCGTGAGGTGCATCAATCATCTTTTGCTCTCTTTTCTAAGCAGCATGTGTCTTCCTATCTTACCACGAGGTCAGCCAAACCGTTCAAGTTTTCTTGAATGGACTGCTGTCGTCAGCCGAGATGGGTTTCCAGCCATATCATGACCAACGGGAGCGCGCTATCCCGGTTGTTCAATATTTCCGTGCCATGATGCCCGATACCCGGATACTGGATCAACCCGATTTCAAACGTCGTGGCTGCTTCCACCAATTCCTGTGGAAATGTTCCGCTTGAACTATCCCGGATCGTGGTCAAGATCAGCAGCGAACGATCGCCCAGCCCATCGCCTTCAAGCGCGTTGAGCGGCTGCACCCCGTAGTAGTCGCGTCCGGGGGAAAGTGCGACGGCGGTTACGCATCCGGGTTCATTGATGCACGCAAAAAGTGAGAGGTTTGCGCCAACACTTCCCCCGATAATCGCAAACTGATCCTCAAGTACGGTCGGCTGTTCGCGCAGCCACGCAAACCACAGCGGAAAATCGGCAGTTGTCGCATCCATATCTCGCTCGCCGCCGGATTCACCCCAACCACGCATATCCACCGCAAGGATGTTATAGCCACCCTCCAACAAGGTCGGAATTGACCGCGTCCACGCAGCACGAGATGAATTCGCCATGTGCAGCAAAAGCAAAGTCGGCGCTGGAGACTCGGCGGCATAAAAATCACCCACCAGTGTGATGCCGTCAGGCGTTGTCAGTGTTACAACCGCTGGCGTATCTTGAGCATACGCAGTCAGCGGAGCGACACCGAGCAGAAACATCAGAACCAGAAACCATTTCATCGTTTGTCCCTCCTCATGCAGCTAACTATGATTAAGATCATGATATGCGGAAGTGATTATAACGCGCTGGGTCAGCGCGGTGTCATCCATTCCGTAACATAAAGAGAATTTCCTATTCGGAGGAGAGGTATCATGCCCACTA
>CALBRY010000144.1 GCA_937927665.1 uncultured Chloroflexota bacterium | reverse complement strand
CAGGCGATCCTAGGCGCTGGCGTGCGCGTGGTTTCCGCCTTTCAAAATGTGAGTTCCGAAAAAATGGGCGATGCCCAAACGGAAGTTCAATGCGATGTGCTCGTGACAGGCGACGACGAAGGCGCGAAAGACGAAGTGATTAAGCTGGTCGAAGCCGCCGGAATGCGCGGATTTGATGCTGGTCCGCTGGTGAACAGTGTCGCCGCCGAATCGCTTACTCCCGTACTTCTCTACATGAACAAAAGGTACGGTAAGAAAGGATTGGGCATTCGTATCACGGGCTTAGAGGCGTGAACGAACCCCGATCGCTTCGCCTAACAGCGCTCCCCGGCATCCCACAGATCAAAGCAGGGGATGATTTGGCGGCGATCATTTTGGCGGGGGCGCGTGAAGCTGGACTTCTATTCGAAACAGGTGACGCGCTGGTGGTCACCTCTAAAATTGTCTCGAAGTCGGAAGGACGGCGATTCGATCTTTCGACGATCATACCCGGTGACCGTGCGCTGGAACTTGCGGCGATCACCGGCAAAGATGCACGCATCGTCGAATTGGTCCTGCGCGAAAGCGTTGAAGTCAGCCGTGCCGCGCCGAATGTGCTCGTGGTGCGCCACCGTCTCGGCTTTGTGAGTGCGAATGCGGGGATCGATCAATCCAATGTGGATGGCAGCGACGAGGCAGTCTTGCTGCTTCCCGTTGATCCTGATGCCAGCGCCGCGCATCTGCGCGATACTATCCAGCGTGAAACAGGCGCTCATGTCGGAATCGTGATCAGCGATTCGCATGGGCGACCTTTCCGTTTGGGAAATGTTGGCACGGCGATCGGCGTGGCGGGAATTCCCGCACTGCTCGATTTGCGCGGCACACAGGATATGTTCGGTCGCGTCCTAAAAATCAGCATTACCGGATATGCCGATATGGTCGCTTCGGCGGCGGCACTGCTCACCGGTGAAGGCGCGGAAGGACTGCCCGTTGTTCATGTGCGCGGGCTTGAATATCCGCCCATCTATGGAAAAGCGGCAGACATGAACCGTCCGCCAGAGATGGATCTCTATCGCAAATAAATCCTGTTTACTGCCTTGCTTCACCCCCTTCCAATCTCCGCGCATATAGCACTAGAGCGGAGCGCGAAACTACCTGATGGGGACTATGCCCAACAACAGGAGAGGATTTTCTCGGTGCAGAACGCATTCGGCAAGCTGTCGCCTGCCTTTTTCGAGCGCCGTTCGATTCGACGCTATACCGATCAGCCCGTCCCGCGTGAGCTGATCACAAATATTCTAGAGGCGGCGATCTGGTCGCCTTCAGCACATAACCGCCAACCGTGGCGTTTTGCGGTCATCATGGATGCAGCGCGCAAAGACGCTTTAGCGCGCGCGATGGGTGCAAAACTGCGCCGTGATCTTGAAGCGGACGGCGTATCGGAGGATAAGATCACGGCGGATACGGCACGCTCGTATGGACGGATCACGGGCGCACCTGTCGCCGTTGTGCTGTGTCTCACAATGGCAGATATGGATGGTTATCCGGATACGCGGCGGGCACAGAATGAATATCTGATGGCGGTGCAAAGTACCGCGATGGCTGGTCAAAATCTGCTGCTTGCAGCGCATGAACTCGGACTCGGCGGGTGCTGGATGTGCGCGCCGCTGTTTTCGCCGGAAATCGTCCGTGCCGCGCTTGAACTGCCGGACGATTGGCAGCCGCAGGCGTTGATCGCGCTTGGCTATCCGGCAGAAAGCAGAACAAGCACGCGGGATCCGCTTGAGGAGCGTGTGTTATGGCGTTAGAAAACATCGTTGTCCTTGTGGGGGGCGTGGGCGGCGCGAAACTGGCACACGGGTTAGCGCAGATTCTTCCACCGGAACGCTTGACGATCATCGTCAACACCGGGGATGATTTTTGGCATTACGGACTCAAAATTTGCCCCGATCTCGATACGGTGATGTACACCCTTGCGGGCATTGTGGATCGCGGTAACGGGTGGGGACTCGCAAATGATACGCGGGTGATGCTCTCCGCAATGGGGCGGTTTGGCGAAACACCGTGGTTCGGGTTAGGCGATCAAGATGTGGCAACACATCTCCTCCGCACACAGGCGATCCGTTCGGGCGAAACGCTCACACAGGTGACCCGTCGGCTTTCGAGCGCGTTGGGGATCAAATCGGCGCTGCTGCCGATGACCGATGCCGAAATGCCGACGCTGATCGATACGGCTGAGTACGGAGAAGTTGAATTTCAGGTGTATTTTGTAAAGCACCGTTGGCAGCCGATCGTGCGTGCCATTCGTTATGCGAATGCCGAATCGGCGGCGGTGAGTGATGAAGCGGCGGAGGCGTTGGAACGCGCCGATGCGATCCTGATTGCGCCGTCGAATCCGTGGCTGTCGATTGCGCCGATTTTGGCAGTGCCGGGCATGCGCGATTTGCTGTGCCGCAAGGATATTCCGCGTGTAGCGGTCAGCCCGATTGTGGACGGCAAAGCCATTAAGGGTCCTGCGGCGAAACTTATGGCAGAATTAGGATATGGAGAGGTTTCCGCCCGCACCGTTGCCGCCTACTATCAAGGCTTGATCAACGGCTATGTCTACGATGAGCGGGATGCCGGACAGCCGATCCATGAGGAGGATATGCGGATGGTGACATTTGATACCATCATGACCACGGAGGGACATCGAGCGGTACTGGCTGATAAAATCCTGCACTGGATTGGGAGTTGGTGATGCGATGAGCATTTGGGTAATCATCCCGGTCAAACCGCTGGCGCGAGCAAAATCGCGCTTGGCGTCCGTCCTTTCCCCGGAACAGCGCTCCCAGCTTGCTGAACTGCTGATGCGCCACGCGATTCGCGTTGTGAAACCGATCAAAGCCGTTTCTGGCGTTCTGGTGATCAGCCGGGATACAAAAGCATTGGCAATCGCGCGCGATATGGGCGCGCATACGGTTCAAGAAAGCGGCACACCGGAGTTGAATCACGCACTCATGCGCGCGACTCAGGTGGTGCGCGGGTTTCGCGGCGATGCGGTACTGATCCTTCCCGCCGATCTCCCGCTCATTTCGCCGGAAGATGTGATCGGCATGATCGAGTTAGGACACGAAGACAACTCGATTGTGATTGCGACAGACTCCCGCGAGGACGGAACAAACGCTATGCTCACCCGTCCGCCGGGGTTGATCCCGTATTCCTACGGGGCGGGCAGTTTTGAGCGGCATATGATGGCGGCGCGTGAAGTTGGCGCAGTTGTACGGCGTTATCACAGTGATCGCTTGATGCTCGATATCGATGTGCCGAACGATCTTGAAGCGTATTACCGGATCGCCGGATCACACGGGGCAATTCCGCCATTTTTGCAGGTCAACGGGACGAGTATTGATCGATAACTGGCAACTGGCGCGACTCTTCCTAAAATAGACGGAATTTTCTTTTTGTTGAACTTCAAACAAGGGGTGTTTCATAATGGCTGACCGTGTCGCCCTCTATCTGCAAGACGCGCATCCGATACAGGATGCGATCAAGTATGTCGAATATGCCGAGCAGCGCGGTTTTGAAGCCGTGTGGCAGGCGGAAAGCCGCCTTGTCCGCGATGCGATCGTGCCGATGGCAGCATTCGCGGCGCGCACCAGCCGGATCAAGATCGGCAGCGGTGTGATCAACAACTGGACGCGCAACCCCGCGATCATCGCGGCGACGTTCTTGACGCTGGATGATCTCGCGCCTGACCGGATTATCTGCGGGATCGGTGCATGGTGGGATCCGCTGGCGGGCAAAGTTGGAATCAAGCGTGATAAACCCCTGTTGGCGATGCGCGAAGTCGTTACGGTTGTGCGCGATCTGCTGGCGCGCAAGCGGGTGACGTTTCACGGCGAATTTGTGCATCTGACTGATGTTGAACTCGATGTCGTACACGGACGCAAAGAACCGCGCAATGTGCCGATCTACATCGGCGCGACCGGACCGCAGATGATGGCGCTCACGGGTGAAATCGCCGATGGGGCAGTGTTGAATTACCTCGTCGCGCCGAAATACAACGAAGGCGCGATTGAACAGCTTATGATCGGGGCGCGCAAAGCCGGACGCAGCATTGACGAGATCGACCGCCCGCAGTTGGTGGTTTGCTCGGTTGATAACGACCGCAAAAAGGCGCTCGATGCGGCGCGTAAACTGGTGACACAGTATCTCGGTCAGCAGCCGCACATCATGAAAGCAAGCGGTGTGAGTCAAGAACTGCTCGACGAAATCGCGCAGGTGCTCACATGGCCCGCCACCGAAGAACAAATCGAAGAAGCGATGCGGCTTGTCCCCGATGATGTCGTGCAGATGATCACAGCCAGCGGCACGCCCGAAGAAGTGCGCCGCAAGGTCCGTGAATATGTCGATCACGGCGCAACCTGCCCGATCCTGTATCCGCTTGGCGAGGATGTACATCTGATGATTGACACCTTCGCACACGGGTACAGCGCCTAACGGGGGCTGCGTGGCAATTCGAGAAAAC
>CALBRY010000143.1 GCA_937927665.1 uncultured Chloroflexota bacterium | reverse complement strand
AAGTAAAAGCAGTTCGCACGCTTTCACTCGATGACTACATCGAATTCATCAGCGACGATGAACTGCTGGAAGTCACACCCAACAGTCTGCGCGCCCGTAAGCGTATTCTCGATAACGAGAAGCGCATCAAGGATGTGAAGGCGCGCGAAAAGATGTTGGAAACCGAGTAATCCCCCGAATCAAAAACCGCAGAGCGCTTTATCACCGCTCTGCGGTTGTGATGAATAGGAATGCTGTTATGCGGGTCGGCTGGTGATGAACAGGTCATCTTCCGGTCGGCTGCCCGCCAAACGCAGGACACGATGTTTCTGACGGTTGGCATCTTCCTCACGATCCCAGAAGCTGATCACCCGTTTTTGACGTGCCGCCAGATAATTGAGCGATGCCATCACATGTGAACAACCCAGTCCACCGTTCAGCGCCCACGGACACGTACACCGTGCCAGAATCGCGCCGTCCGGCTGCGTTTCGATCGTCACAATATGATGCGCGTATGGATTCGAGCGGCTGGTCACAACCAGTGTGTTCGGGGCGACCAACCGAACCTGCAAACGACGACTGCGCTGCTGTAATTTCTTGATTTCGACCGGTTTCATGGTGCGGACTCCCCCACTCGTCTAACATCTCTATTATAGCACACATGTTCCGATTTTTGTACCTAAATTTCTCAATAATCCAATGAAAAACCCCGCAAAATGCGGGGCTTCTCATCAAGTACACAACTTCGTTCTTCAGGCAGTTTAGACGCTTTGCCATTCCGGCATGCTGATCGGTCTAAGCTGCCGTTCGATCTCGCTGCGATGGCTTTCCAACCACGGCGGGAGCATCAGCTTTTCACCCAGATGCGCGCGGTCTTCATCAACCAGAAAGCCGGGTCCCAGGGTCGCCAATTCAACAATGTGACCATCAGGATCAGAGGTGTAAATGCTCTTGAAGTACACCCGATCCCGCACAGGCGATGTGTTAAACCCGGCGCGCAGCAAACGTTCACGCCATTCAAGTTGAACCTCTTCGTTTTCGACGGCGAACGCGAAATGGTGCGTCTGCCCCACACCCATCGCCACACGCGCAGATTTACGCGGGTCGCGCTCAAAGTAGGTGATCAGCGTGCCGGGTTTGCCATCTCCCGCACCCCAATACCAATGTGCGGATGTCGGATCATCAAAATTCGACGTCATTTTGACGCGGCGCATCCCAAGCAGTCCTTCATAGAAGGCGTTGGTGCGCTGAATATCGGACCCGATCGCCGTGATGTGGTGCATCCCTTTCATGAGCGCCATATCCGGTGTAATCGACTCGACCGGATTTTCCCACATCAAGCCCGCGATCCGCGCATTATCACGGTTGCTGTGCAGCATTTCGGCTGGTGGTTCGCGGAACTCCGTACCGATCGCCTCCGGCGCTTCATCGACTGTCCAACCGGGTCCATTCGTGGCGATCTCGACAATCACGCCATCCGGATCACGGAAGTAAATCGATTGGAAGTAGTAGCGGTCAAACGGACCATCCACATGAATCCCCAGATCAACCAGCCGCCGCTTCCATTTCAGCAGTCCATCATAATCCACAACCTGTATCGCGTAATGATGCGTACCGCCAACGCCGGGGCGTCCTTTCGGCGCATCCCCCCATTCAAAATAGGTAATCGCGCTTCCCGGCGATCCGGTTTCATCCCCGAAATACAGGTGATACGCACCGGGATCATCAAAATTTACGGTCTTCTTGACCAAACGCATCCCCAAGACACGGGTATAGAAATCCGTCGTCTTTTGCGCGTTCGAACTCACAAGGGTGATGTGATGCAGCCCCAGAATTGTCATTTCGACACGCCTCACTCACTATACGGTTAAGGGTATACTGATGTCATGGTATAGACCGATCAACACATACAAGTCTTACGCAAGCACGCCGGAGGCGATCACACGAGCATGATTCAGTTCATCATCGTTTATGGTATGCCCCATTCCGGCATACAAGCGTTTGGTGACATTCGCGCCGTGCTTGCCCAACACATCCGCCGATTCATGGACACGCTGTGCCGGAATATGAGAATCCCGCTCATCGCAGCCGAGAAAAATCGGTGTGCCGTCAAATGTGCCGGGATAATCCCATGCTGTACCCGGTTCGCCGATTAGCCCGCCGCTGAAGCCGATCACGCCGCCATAGCGCCGCGCATTTCTAATCGCATACTCCAGCGCGAGACATGCTCCCTGTGAGAAACCGAGCAAGACGATTTTATCAGCCGAAACCCCCGCTTCGACCACATGATCGACTAGATCGCCGATCGCTGCCAGTGCCGATGAAAGAAATGGTTCATTCTGCGCGATTGGCATGATAAATGGGTACGGATACCACGTATTGCCGCGTGCATGCGGCGCGAGAAATGCCATCTCCGGCTGATCAAATTCTGCCGCAAGCGACAGAATCGAGTCGGCAGTCGCACCGCGCCCATGTATCAGGATCATGACTGCTTTTGCCTGTTCCAGCGGCGTTCCTGTTTGCAGGATTTGCCCACCCCGGTGATAGTTCACATCCGGTTGCATCGTCCCCCCTTATTGTGAATTAGCGTTCGATTTGCTTCTCAAGCGCCTTGCTGAGCTCACGCAGAGGACCACGCAGTAGCGCCCCCCACACAATCGGCGGTGTCATAGCAAAATCCGGATGAATCTGCCGTGTCATCATCAAACCGAGCCGTTCTTTGAACAGCGGATCATCCATCAACCAGCGAGTAAACGTCCGCTTGGAGAGCGCGGCAGCCCATGACGGTAGCTCCGGCGGATATAGTGTGGTACGCACGCGTTCA
This sequence comes from uncultured Chloroflexota bacterium, assembly GCA_937927665.1. Taxonomy (GTDB): domain Bacteria; phylum Chloroflexota; class Anaerolineae; order Aggregatilineales; family Phototrophicaceae; genus Flexifilum. Next base: position 16,728 of record CALBRY010000143.1, on the reverse strand, counting down.
AGCGTTGAGCGGTACATCGGGTAAGTTTCTGCCCGTGCCGCGCGATCGTACGCCGCTAAAGCCTCGTCCCATGATTTTTCGCCGCGCTTCCATGCCAGAATCTCGCCCGCCAGCGCCCGCGAGGTATACACGGCATCGTAAATCCCCTGTCCGTCGAGCGGGTCTTTTTGATGATACGCATCCCCGACCAATGCCCATCCACTGCCGCCCGCCGCGTGATACAGATTGCCGATCCGCTTCATGCCGCGCACATCGCCGATCATTTCCGCGTGCTGTACCCGTTTCCAGATGATCGGGGTTTCGCGGAGCAGATCGAGATAAAACTCGCGCGCTTTTCCGGCAGGCGCTTCGAGCAGTTCGGCGCGCCCTTCAACCGCCAGCGCGATCGATCCGTCGGCGCTATCCATCATCAAAAACCCGTAACCTTCGCCCCGTCCGACAGCCACCGCCGCAGGTGTACCATCAAACAGCGGCGCAGCATTCGTCCAATAGGCGTAATAGAGCGTGGTCGGGTTTTCTTCGTGAACATCACGTTCCGGCGCGTTCGCTTTGCGCCCAACTGTCGTGAATCGCCCGTCCGCGCCGATGACCACATCCGCTGTGAACGTCCGCGTCACCCGATCCGCACCTTGTCCGGTAACGCCGCGCACCTGATCCGCCTCCCACAGCAGATCGATCACCGAGAACTCAGTGATCGCCTCAACCCCCGGCTGCCGACTTGCGTGATCCCACAATGCCGCATCAAAACGCGCCCGATCGACTGCGTAAGCATAATCACGCCCGTAAGCGTCGGGGATCGGGAACTCAAAAATGTCATCATCGAGGATATTGATCATTTTGCGAATCGGCGGCGTGTTCCGCGCATATGCGGCTTCGTCCGCGCCGATCTCATCCAGCATGTGCAGCGTCGAGGCGTATACAATTGGACAAGATACTCCCGGCAAACTGGGGAACGCCATGCGTTCCAGCAGCAGCACGCGCAATCCACCCTGCCCCAACCGCGCCGCCAACGTCGAGCCGGAGGGGCGCCCTCCGACAATAATCACATCGTAATCGCTCACGCGATCCTCTCCTGAAATCCTGTTTCACCCGATCTTACAGGAAGTTCCGCTGCGATCCGCACGGGACTGTGCGAACACTCAGAAAACGAGCGTGTGTCTTCGTTCACGTTTTTACGCTTCTTTGCGGTACACTCGACTTTATGCGTAACCAACGACTTCTACTCCCAATGGTTCTTGTTCTAGCGTTCGCTCTGCGCTTGATCGCGTTGGGCGATCGCAATTTCTGGTATGACGAAGCCTTCAGCGCCATCTTCGCACAGCAGGGTATTCCGGCGATGGTCGAAAGCACGATCGTACCGGACGAGACGACGCGCGCCCCGGAAATTCACCCGCTCCTTTATTACATCACGCTCAATGGCTGGATATCGATTTTGGGTGCAAGCGCATTTGCGATCCGTCTCTTAAGTGTGGTGTTCGGCGTCGCCACTGTCTACGCAGTTTTCCTGCTGGCGCGTGCTCTATTCGACGCGCGTACAGGCATGATCGCCGCGCTGATTGCCGTGATCGCGCCGTTTCACATCCAGTATTCCCAAGAAGCACGCATGTATGCTCTGATGGGCTTGCTGCTGATGTTGGCGACATGGGCGTTTGTGCAGGCATATCGTGAAAGCGAAACGCGCATCGCATGGGGCTGGTGGATCGGATTCGGCGTGATTGCTGGTTTAGCGATGCATACACAGCAGCTATCCGCCTTCTATCTTGCCGCCCTCGGTGTGATTCCGTTCGCGGCGCGGCACAGCAAGCGCATTATCGGCATGATCGCGGGGACGGTTGCTGCCTTCCTGATCTATCTGCCGTGGATACTCGTCGCATTCGCCCAGTTTGAGCGCGTAACCGCAAATTACTGGATACCCGTCCCGAATGCGGCGCGGTTGCTGCTTACGCTGCGTTCACTGCTCGTCGTCAATCTCGATATCCCCGCCCCCGGTTCGTTGATCGGCTTGGCAATTGCGCTGCTGCTGCTGATCTTCCTGATGGTTCAAGTCATCATGCGCCGAAACCGCCAGAGCACCAGCGAACGCGCCGCGCTTTATTTCGCGCTGTGGATGTTCGCCGCGCCGATTTTGGCGCTGTGGGGGTTTTCGCAGGTTCGCCCGCTTTACATCGACCGCGCGTTGATCGGTTCCGCGCTGATGCTGTATATCGCGCTCGCTTGGTTGGTTGCGAAGGCAAAGCTCCCCCGTCCGATTCAAATCGGCGTCGGTGCGCTCCTAATCGCCGCATCCGCAATCGGTTTATTGACGCATTACGCTTGGGCAGCATTCCCGAACAGCCCATTCCGTCAGGCAATGGCAAGCATCAGCCGCGACATTCAGCCCGGCGATGTCGTCATCCATCAAGACAAAACCTCGGCACTCCCGTCGATCTTCTACGCGACTGAACTGGATCAGCGCTATTTGCGCGACGAACCCGGCGCAGCAGATGACACTCTCTCCCCGACCGCGCAGCGCACACTCGGCGCGGTGGCGAGCGATTGCATTCAGCAGGCGGCGCTTGGGGGCAGTCGCGTATGGTGGGTCACGTTCTCGTTTACGGCGGATCAATACGCCGCCGCTGGCATAGACACCTATCAACAGGCGGTCGATTGGCTGAATGCCAACTACGCTTCTGCATTCACTTATCACTTCAATGATTTGGATGTAACGCTCTACAGTGAACGCACTACCGATGCCACGCTAGGAGATTGTGCGCGATGAAGTCACTGCGAATCGGGAATATCGCCGCTGTGTTGATCGCCGCCGCCGCGCTGATCGGCAACATCATCTTGACGCACAATCTGTTTACCGCGCCATTTCCCGGTCACAACGATTTTATGTCGCGTTGGGAGGGCGCACGCTCATATGTGATCGAAGGGTTGAATCCATACGGCGCGGAAGCAAGCTTGAATATTCAAGAACGCATTTACGGACGCGCTGCCGCGCCGGATCAAGACCCCGGTTACTTCGCCTACCCGTTCTATACGGTATTCGTCGTCGCGCCGCTCGTGACGGTCGATTACGCGTGGGCATCTGCGGTGTGGATGGTGCTGCTCGAAGTCTGCTTGATCGGTGCGCTGTTCCTGATCTTCTCAATCTTGAATTGGCGACCGCCTCCGCTCCTACTCGGCGTGTTGATTCTGTACGCGATTTTTGATTATTTCGCCATGCGCGGCTTACTGCTCGGTCAGCCGGGGGTGCTGGTCTACGCCCTCGAAATTCTGGCGATCTGGGCGCTGCTGCGCGAGCATGAAACACTTGGCGGAATTGCGCTGGCATTTTCGACGCTCAAGCCGCAGATGGGCTTTTTAATCGTCCCGCTGATTCTGCTGTTCGTCCTGTTTAACCGCCGCTGGCGTTATCTATTCACGTTCGCCGTCACGATGGCGATCTTGATGGGTGCATCGTTTTTGCTCATGCCGTCATGGTTGGGCGATTGGCTCGCTCAGGTGAGCATCTATACCACCTACACCGCAATCGGATCGCCCGTGTGGGTGGTCACACAGTATTACCTCAACCTCGGCAGCGCGGGTGAATACGCCGTAATCGGCATCTTGATCGCCTATATGCTCTGGGCATGGTTCGAACTAATCATCCGCCGCAAGCAGGAGCGGCTGTTGTGGACGATCACCCTCACATTGACGATTACGCATCTTGCCGCCGTCCGCACGGCGACCACCCATTTCATCGTATTTACGCTTCCAGTGATGTTTTATTTGCGCGAGCTGACCAAGCGTCGGCTCGGCTGGTTAGCAGCGCTGATCGCCGTGTTGATCGTCGTGATCACATGGATTCACTTTTTGACGACGGTACGCGGCGAATTTGAAGACCCGTCGATCTATCTGCCGCTCCCGTTCACAATCTTTTTCTTGTTGATCATCACCCGCCGCCGCTGGTGGAAGGCTTTATGAGAACGATTCCGCGTCTTGTCTGGGCGTATGCCCTGCTGATTATGATCCTCACGTCGCTGCCGTATATTGTCGCGGCGATCAATACACCGGAAGGCTATACCTATACCGGGGCGGTATCCCAACCCGCAGGAGTCGCCGTCGATTATTTCAGTCATCTCGCAAAAATGGAACAGGGACGCCGGGGCGACTGGGATTATCACCTGTTATTCACCAGTGAAGATCATCCCGGAGCGCCGCTCGTGCAGGGTTTCTATGTCGCGCTTGGATGGGCGTCCGCCTTCGATCTCCCTGTGACTTATCACATCATGCGCGCCGCGCTCACATTCGGGCTGATCATCATGCTGTGGGTGTTTGGAATGCGGTTCTTCCCCCGTTCCGGCGATCGATGGGTGTTTATGCTGTTCGGTACGCTCGTGACCGGGGTAAGCTGGCTGCTGTTGATCTTCGATCCGGTGCAGTCCGCGCAAGTCGCCCCAATCGAGTTCTGGCTGATCGACGCCTATCATCTCAGCGGGGCGTTGTTCATGCCTCACTTTTCCGCCGCTGTCATTCTTCAGTTGATCGCCGTGCTGCTGTTTTTCAACCGCCAGATCATCGCCCTTACGGTTGCGCTTGCCCTACTCACGATTGTGCAACCGTATATCATCCTGCTCACTGTGCCGCTGTTTAGTTTGCTTCTGCTGCGCGATTTCGTCGGAAAGCGCATCACATTCGCCGCCGTGATTCCGTTTGTGCTGCCGTTCGCCGTTCAAGCAGGTTTGACGCTGTACCAGTTCAACGCCGCGCAGAGTGATCCCGTTTGGCAGAGTTTCACTGCCCAAAACATCACCAGCTCACCGCCGCCGATCTACTATCTGCTCGGCTATCTTCCGTTCCTGATCCCGATCGCGCTGTTGATCCGTCCCCGACAGATACTCGCGGCGCTGATGCCCGTCCCGCAAAAGCCCGCCCCTGACGCACCAACGAACAGCGCCCGCGTACTCCTGTTGTTTATTCTGTGGATTCTGATCGTCGCTGTGCTGCTCTACCTACCGATCCCGACACAGCGCCGCTATCTGATCGGCGTACAAACGCCGCTCGCCGCGCTTGCCACCGTCGGATGGGTAACACTTATGCGCCGCCTGCCGGAGCGCACTCGCCCGCTGCTCACGATCGGCTATGTCGGAATCGCCGCTGCGCCGCTGGCATTCTTAATCATCTCAAATATCGCTTCACGCCCTGTTGATCTCTATCTCTCCCCAACCGAATCAGCGGGCTATACATGGATACGCCGCGAAACCACTCCCGATGATGTAATCCTGACCACATTTGACTGGTCGGGGCGTGGATCAGGTGGCAAGCTGGCGGCGTTCACCGGGCGGAGGGTGTTTATCGGTCACTGGATCGAAACAGCACACTTTAGCGACAAAATCGTCCTTATCGAGCGTTTCTATGATCCCGCCGAGTCAGAGACATGGCGGTGTGAATTTCTGCGAGATTACGGCGTCGATTATGTGTGGTACGACGATTACGCCCGTGCGGCAGGCACGCTCGACCCGGAGACAGTCCCTTGTTTGCAGCGCATGATCGCCAGTGCTGGCGATCAGCTCATCATTTATCAGGTAGTCGATCCGCTATAATCAACCCCGGAAGTTTTAAGAGGAGTTCGACTCATGCGTAGAGTAGTTTTAATGTTCGCGAGCGCGCTTCTGCTCGTCTCTTTTACTGTGCCTGCGGCGGCGCAAACCGCTGAACCGCAAACCTATTGGTGGAATGACCGCGTTTTCTATGAAATATTCGTTCGCAGCTTCAACGACAGTGACGGCGATGGCATCGGCGATATTCAGGGCATCATCGACCGTCTTGATTATTTGAACGACGGCGACCCGAATACAACCGATGATCTCGGCATTACCGGAATCTGGTTGATGCCGATCATGGAATCGCCCAGCTATCACGGCTACGATGTCACCAACTACGGGCGAATCAACCCGGATTACGGCAGTTTTGCCGATATGCGCCGCTTGATGGAAGAAGCGCACGCGCGCGGAATCGCCGTCATTGTCGATATGGTCATCAACCACACCTCAAACCGCCACCCGTGGTTCATCGCCTCTGCCGAAAGCGATCCACGTTATGCCGGATGGTATATCTGGCGACCCGCCAATCCCAATTATCGTGGACCAGATGGGCAAAATGTCTGGCATGGGCGCGGCGGACGCTTCTATTACGGGCTGTTCGTGGACAGCATGCCCGATCTCAATCTCGCCAATCCTGATGTCACCGATGCGATTTATGATATTGCCCGCATGTGGATAAACGTTGTCGGCGTTGATGGTTTCCGCCTCGATGCGATCAAGCACTTAATCGAAGAGGGACGTGAACAGGAAAGCACACCATCAACAATCGCATGGCTTGAGGCATATCATGATTTTATTGATACGCTGAACCCTGATGCGCTCACCGTGGGCGAAGTTTGGGAATCGAACTTCATTTCGTCCCAGTATGTGCCGGAAGGTGTCGATCTCACCTTCGATTTCGACTTCGCAGGCGCAATCCTGACCACCGTGAATACACAGCGCCCCGGCGCAATAAACACGGTTTTGGAACGGGCAACACGGATTTACCCATATCAGCAGTATGCCACGTTCATCACCAATCATGATCAAAACCGCGTCATGAGCATGTTGAGCGGAAACATCGATCAAGCGCGGATCGCTGCATCACTTTTGCTGACAACTCCCGGCGTGCCGTTCATCTATTACGGCGAAGAAATCGGGATGACGGGTGTTAAACCGGATATTCGTATCCGCACACCCTTCCGTTGGGATGAAACCGAAACTACCGCCGGATTCACCAGTGCGCGCCGCCCGTGGGAAGTCCTCTCTGAAGATGCGCCTGAAGTTAGTGTCGCTTCAGAGACAGATGATCCGATGTCGCTCCTCAGCCACTACCGCGCCTTGATTCAACTGCGCGCCGCCCATCCCGCGCTGGCGATCGGAGAGCTCGGACTTGTGGAAACGGACGGATCGCCGAGCGTATACGCGTTCATCCGCCGCACCGATGACGAGATGATCCTCGTTTTGATGAATCTCAGCAGCGATGCCATTACGGACTACACCGTTCAACCCATTACGGAAACCAGCACAATGCAGGTGCTTTATGGCATGAGTGCAGACGGTGCAATCACAACCTACGCACCGGGGGATTCTCTGCCTGCTTATACCACACTCATCCTTCAGTTTTCGGGCGAGTAGTCGTGTACAATGCGTGTATCAGCTCACTAGGAGAGTTTTAGAATGCGTAAACTTTGGTATGCGATCGCGGTGATCGGGCTGGCGTTTGCCCTTCCGGTGATCGGCGTGGTCGCTCAGGAAAACGCGCCCCTGACTCCGGCGCAAATTTGCGAAAATTCAGTTCCAGCAGCCGAACCCGCTACGCGTGAATACGCCGCAGCAGGCGAAGTGCTTCAACCCGGCGTCGATTATCACGCCGTGTTCTGCACGGATGCAGGCGCAGTCTACATTGATCTGTTCGAAGACTTGACCCCTGTCACCGTCAACAGCTTCGTGTTTTTGGCTGAAAACGGGTACTACAACAACACCATTTTCCACCGTGTGATTGCGGATTTCATGGCACAGGGCGGCGACCCGACCGGAACAGGCACAGGCGGACCCGGTTATCAATTCACCGATGAGTTCGTCGGATTCCTCACGTTCGATCAACCCGGTTGGTTGGCGATGGCGAATGCCGGACCGGGAACGAACGGAAGTCAGTTCTTCATCACGACCGTACCCACGCCGCATCTCGATTTCCGTCACACGATTTTTGGGCAGGTAATCGAAGGTCAGGAAACGGTCAGCGCGATCCAGATTCGTGATCCGCAAGTTCCGGATAGCCCCTCGACTGCGCTTCAAACCGTCGTCATCGTGACCGATCCTGCCAGCGTAATCACAACCTACACCGCTCCTGAGCCTACGACACAGGACGCAATTCAGGCGGTCATTACCGGCATCGGCGAGGAACTTCCCACAACGTTGGGCATCAACAGCGACATCACGGGTATCAAAACGCTCGAAAATGTTATCGCCAGCGTGCCGGAATCAGTACGTGAGGCATACAGCGCGTTATTGAGCGAAAACAATTTCGCGTATCGCGCATCAATTCAGGTCGATAACACGTCGTGCCAGCTTGCCGATGCTCCCTTCCTGAGCGTACGCTACACGATGGACGCATTTTCCAGCCGCGAAGCTGCCGCCGCTGTACTGGCGACTGCTGCCTCGCCGGATGGCGTCCTCTACCGTGCCCAAACCGAAGCCGGACTCGCGGTGCTAGAGGCGGAAACTGACCTCCCATACCCGATCTTCATCGGTACGACTCAAGGATGCGATCAGGATATGACGCGCGCGATCAGCTATTGGCAGCGCGGCAGTTTCGTGATCACCGCCGAAGCCGTCTACCCGCTCAGCAGTCAAGCGACGGCGGATGTTTGGCTTCAGCAGTTGGTCGGCGTCCAGATTTTCGAGCGCCTGTTTTCGGATGTGCTCCGCACGACCATTGGCTAAATTCATGTTCACCATTAGGGACGGGGCAGACCTGTCCCTAATGTCATGTTGGCACCTGTTCGCCAGCGGAACGCACCCATCGCACCAGTTCATCGAGCGATCGCACATCCCGCTGTTTCCCGCAAATCATCCCCCGCCACAGTCCATTTTCTGTGACTTCGACCACATCTTCAGCATGTGAGACAATCGCGTACCCTGCCCGTTCCAGCGCCCTCTCTGTCCACAGCGCGCGCACGCCTGCGCCGATCACACGAATTGCGCCGCGCACCCCACCGCTGATGGTGAACGCTCCTGTTTCAGGATGAAAATGAATGCCACCGCTGTCAAATGCTGCCGCGAATGCGCCGGAGAGAATCAAATCTTCTGGCGCGCCGACTGCAATCTGCTGATCACCGCCGAATAGCCAGACATGATCGGCATTACGTACTGCCAGTTCGAGATCGTGCGTAGTAAGCAAGACTGCCCGTCCCATATCATGTGCCAGACGACGCAGCACACTCATGATCTCGGCACGGCGCGGCAGATCAAGAAATGCAGTTGGCTCATCGAGGATGATCAGCGGTGTATCTTGTGCCAACGCCCGCGCGATCATGATCTTCTGGCGTTCGCCATCGCTCAAGTGGTGCACATGTCGATCAGCCAAATGCGCTGCGCCAACGCCATCAAGTGCGCGCTCAACCGCCGCATGATCTTCCGGTCGCATCCGCCCCGCCCAATCGGTGTACGGGTGACGACCTAGTGCGACCACATCCCGCGCGGTCAGCAGTCCCACATCGATCCGATCCGTCAGCACCAAACTGATCTTGCGCGCAAGATCAGCGGGAGCAAGCCGCGCAATTGACACCTGATCGATCCGCACTTCGCCATGAAGCGGCGGCTGCATACCGGCAAGCGTTCGCATCAATGTTGATTTACCCGCGCCGTTCGCGCCCAACACGCATACCAGTTCCCCGGAAGCGAGCGCAAGGTCTAGGTGGCTGGCGATAATGCGATCAGCCCGTCGATAGCCGATGCTCAGATCGTGAGTGATCAAATAGGGTGTCATGATGCGAATGTCTCCCGCACATCGCGCCGCCGAAGGATGACCCATAACACTACCGGCGCGCCAAACAGCGCTGTGATCGCATTCAGCGGCAGTACGGTCGCTGTACCGGGGGCTTGAGCGATAATGTCCGCAATCATCGCCAATGCCGCCCCGGTGATCGTCACCGCCGGAAGCAGTATCCGGTGATCGGATGTGCCGAGCATCACCCGGCATAAATGCGGCACAGCCACGCCGAGAAACCCGATCGGACCGCAAAACGCGGTGATGATTCCTGTCAGCAGTGCCGCGCTACTGATCAACCACATTCGCACCCGCCGCACATCCAGCCCCATGCTGCGCGCATACACATCACCTAGCAGCAGCGCATTCAACGGTTTCGCGGATAAATTCGCGCTGCCCAGTCCAATCAGCAGACCAGCGGCATACAGCGGCATCTGCCCCCATGTCACGCCGCCAAAGCTGCCAAACGTCCAACTGATGTACGTCTGAATCCGATCCGCAACGCTGAAATGAATCAATAGGCTAACCAGCGCACTCGCTGCATACCCGAACATCAAACCAAGAATGAGCAGAGTCATCGTTCCGCTGACGCGCCGCGCCGCGATCAAAATTAAGATCAGCACTGATGCCGCGCCGATCGATGATGCTGCGATCAGGGCAAAATCGCCGAGTAGCCCGACGCCTGCCAACAGTGTCGTACCGGTTGTCCCTGCCAGCAGAACAACGAACGCCACTCCCAGACTCGCCCCGCTGCTGATCCCTAACACATAAGGATCAGCCAGCGGATTACGAAAGAGCGTTTGCATGATCAACCCGCTGACACCCAGCGCCGCGCCAGCCAGCGCCGCCGTGATCGCCTTCGTCAGCCGGAAATTTAGGATGATCGTCGTATAGGTTGAGCGTGTGCCTTCCCCGCCTAACAGGATGGTGACGACATCCCTTAACGGAATGCTCACCGATCCGAGCGCGAGACTTAGGACGAATACCCCGCCTAACCCAACGATCAACCCGATAAAAATCGTTCGGTGTTTTGTGTTCACGAGAGCCGCTGATAGTAGTAAAGGGTGTGATCCGGCAAAAGCTCCGGATGGAAAATGTGGATCAAGTCCTGCAAGACAATATCCGGACGCAGCACCCCCGATTCGGTGTAATCGTTTGCTCCGCTTGGGCTAACCCGCGCCGTATTGTTGAACACATTTTCCGTCTGGAATGGCGCAAATTCGGCGTAGCGTTCATCCTCCGCCAATCCATCATTCAAACTGAGCCAGAAATTCGCATTCAGCCAGAAATCCGACTCTTGGGCGCGGTCGAAAACTTCTTCAAATGAGAGCGGCACCCCGCCGACCGACTCATCATCCGCCCATAGATATTCGCCGCCCGCATCGCGGATCAACTGTGCCGCAAAGCTTGACCCGCCGCTGACATACCACGTTCCCTGAAACATACCGTTGACCATCACCGTTGGGCGTTCTGCCACACTCGCCGCAAGCTCGGTGAGTGCCGCATAATCCGCCGCGATTGCGTTAAACAGCGTATTTGCCGCGTATTCGCGGTTGAAGAACATCGCCGTAAATTTGAGCCATTCCGCCCGTCCGAGCGGTGATGTTTCGACGAAATCCGCGTTCAAGGCAACCGGAATCCCTGCCTCGATCAAAACGGGATGCGCGTCATAATCCGGGCTGCCGAGTCCGTAGGTCATCACCAGATCAGGATCGAGATTCAATACCTGCTCTACGTTGACGAGATTCCCGCCGCCCACTTCGATAAGTTCGTCCGTGTCAATTCGTTCGCGGATTTCCGGGCTGTAAATGAAATCAAACTCATCCACCCCGACCAGCGCGTCGACTTCATCTAATGCGACGAGATGCGGTAAATAGGTGGTAGACATCGACACCATGCTGCGAATCGGCACTTCAATCACTGCCGCACTTTCGTAGCCGTCCGGTACAGGTGTTCCACACTGCACAAGCACATACGTGAAACCACGCTCCGCACCCTGCCATGGCGTATTGACGTGGATCACCTTGTAGTTGTTGAAATATTCGACTTCAAACGTGGATGCGTATTCGATTTCGACCCGATCCGGGAAATAGTTCACGGTGGGATCGTACGTCGCCGCACATTCACCAATCAGATTTGCGGCAGCATCTTGAGCCATTACAGGGACGGTAAACACGAAAAGCACGGGGAGGATCGCCATCCACAGCGCGCGGTGGAAAAAGCGCATCGTCATTGTAGTTCCTTTCCTTCATAGCAGAACGGATAAAGACACCGCCCCAGAAAAGAAAAGGAAAATCCCTGCTGCCGCAGCCCCGAATCAAGCCAAACAAAAACCCGCACAATGGCGGGCGCATGTCCGGCGAAGCATAGGCTAAGCAGGTGAATGCCCGTCCCCCTCTGGCGCGAAGGTGGACATGAGCGGTCAGGTTGGTGGGCATTCGGGCTTCGGCTTACGCCGTTACCGCTGCGCGACAGCGCCGGACTTGCACCGGCTTCCCCCATTGTGTTGTGCCGAACATCCGGGTTCGGTCACCCCAACACTGATTGCACATGATAGAAATGAGGATAGCATGAGCGGCGTTCCAAGTCAAACATGGATGACATCGTTATCCGTCACCACATACGTTTGATCCTGCGGCGCTGGCTGAATCACCATATGAAAGATGAACCCGCCAAACGCGGGCAGCACCCCGACACGCTCCCCAAACCAGAAGCACGGCAGTTTGAGCCGCTGCTGCCCTTTGCCCGTCAGCATTGCCGCCGGATGCAGATGCCCTGCCAGCACATATCCGCGTGGATCAGCCTTCGGAAAGTGGCTGAGGACAAACGGCGGGAAAACATACGGCGCATCTACGCACTCGATTCCCCATGCTTCCGGCGGATCACCCGCCGCCCAATCATGATTACCGCGCACCAATTTAATCGGCAAATCAAGATAAGGCTCCGCCCATGTGCTAACCTGTTTCCTCACCTGACGGTCATAACCATTTCCCCCATGTACCAGATCGCCCAGAATGATCATCTGCTCCGGTTGAGCCGCCGCGATCACACGGTCAAGCCGTCGCAAATCTGCGGCGGTATCGCCTTCGGGGATCGGGATCGAACCTGCGCGGAATGCGGCAGACTTGCCAAAATGTGTATCGGTGATCATCAATGTGCCAAGTGTTGGAAAGTAAATCGCTCGTTCGGCGTATAAGAGCGCGGGCAGTCCTGCAACGATGATTGAAAGTGGATTCATGTTGTCATCTAAGAAAGAGTCGTCTATAGGTCACGTTCCAGCACTAACTGCATCTTCCGCACCCGATCCGCAAGTTCTTCACTGCTCATCGTTTGGCGCACACGCTCGACCATGAGCGGAAATCCGAACGGAGTCGGGTATTTCACATCCATCACCACAATTTTCCCGTCAGCAATCCCCTTGAGTGTCTGCTCAAGGCGGTTGATCTCCAATTGGCGATCCATCACCTCTTGGTATGCCTGTTTGAGCAAACGATTTTCGGGATCATATTTCTCAAACACATCATAAATCAACCCACTCGATGCTTGTAATTGTTTCGTGCTCTTTTGCCCGCCGGGGAAACGCTGAATTACCAATCCGGCGATCCGCGCAATCTCCCGGAACTGCCGCCGCGCCAATTCTGATGCATTTAAGCTGTGCAGCACATCATCACTCAAGCATTCAATCGAAAAAACACCGCTTTTCAGGGCATCGTCCAGCGGCGCGACATCCGGCGAAAGGAGTTCAAAACCATAATCATTGACAGCAATTGTGAACGTGATTGGTATCATCCGCCCGATCCGGTAGGCGATCAGCGATGCCAACCCTTCATGCACCAGCGATCCCGCGAACGGAAACACAAACAGATGATGACCTTCGCGGGTTTCTACCCGTTCGATCAACAGTTCATCTCGCGCCGGAATCCGTGACCATTTCGCCTGAAGTTCGAGAATCTTCCGTACCGCTATGAGTTCCGGGCTGGCATAATCGCCCGCGCGTGCTTTCTCCAGTTGATCACGCACCGCACGGGTGAGTTCGCTCGAAAGTGGGAAGCCGCCGCCAAACCAGCGCGGCACAAGTCCCCGTCGATTGCTTGCGGCGCGCACCCATGCTGTCATCTCGCGGATTTGCACAAATTCGAGCATTCTGCCGCCAAGCATGAACTTATCGCCCGGTTTCAACCGCGCCAGAAAACTTTCATCGGCAAATCCGATCAAACCGCCGCGTATAAACTGCACCTTCATCACGGCATCGCTCATGATCGTGCCGATCCCCATACGATGCACCCGCGCCAGCATCGCATTTTCCACACGATAAACACCGTCGATTTCGCTCAAACGATGATATTCAGGATAGGCGCGCAGCGCATCACCCCCGCGCGCGACAAAATCAAGAGTCCAATCGAAGGCTTCGCGGTCGAGATTGCGATAACTGTATGCTGTTCTGACTTCGCGGAACAATTCACCGGGCTTGAATCCTTCACCCAACCCGAGCGTGACCATATGCTGCGCCAGCACATCGAGCGGACATTCGACGGGCGGACGCGCCTCGATCAATCCAGCTTGCGCGGCTTCGCGCACCGCGACCGTCTCGATCAGCTCAAAAGCGTGAGTCGGAGCGCATGTGATCCGGCTTTCCGCCCCCGGTTGGTGTCCACTCCGCCCCGCCCGTTGAAGCATCCGCCCAACAGCTTTAGGGCTGCCCACCTGTATCACAGCATCTACAGGCGTAAAATCCACGCCGAGATCAAGACTGCTGGTGCAGACCACACAGCGCAGCACACCATCGCGCAAACTTGCCTCAACCGATTCGCGGGTTTCGCGGTCGAGCGAACCATGATGCAGCGCGATCTCGCCCGACCATTCCGGTTTGGCAGTCAAAATCGCGTGATACCATATCTCGGTTTGGGATCGCGTATTCGTAAAGACGAGCGCACTCCGGGCAGCTTCGATCACGCGGATCACTTCGGGAAGCAGTTTTAGCCCGAGATGCCCCGCCCACGGAAAACGCTCGATCACAGGCGGAATGATCGACTCGATGCGGATCGCTTTCGGGCTTTCGCCCTGAATCAGCCGCCCATCGGGGATTTCGCCCGTTTCGTAATCTGCCGCACCGATCAACGCCCGCATCGCACTCGGCAGATCGCCCATCGTCGCGGAAACACCCCATACGCGTAAACCCGGTGTCCAGCGGCGCAGCCGCGCAAGACACAACTCGGTTTGTGTGCCGCGCTTGCTGGTGAGCAGTTCATGCCATTCATCGACCACGATCAGCCGCAAATCGCGAAATTGTTCTCGCGCTTCAGCATGCGAAAGCAGCAGCGATAAACTCTCCGGCGTGGTGATAAGCGCGCTCGGAAGCCGCCGCCGCTGACGACTCCTCACCGTTGACGATGTATCTCCTGTGCGCGATTCGACCAGCCACGGCAGCCCCATTTCGTTAATCGGCTCAAGGAGTGAACGTTCGGTATCCGCCGCAAGTGCCCGCAGTGGGGTGATCCACAATACGCGTAAACCGGGCGGCTTCGCTTTTGCCCATGTTTCCCGATCAGGATGCTCATCCATCCATTCGATTAACGCGCCGAGCCATGCCGCGTAGGTCTTACCTGTTCCGGTCGCCGCGTGGATTAATCCGCTTTCGCCGCGTCCGTAAGCCTCCCATGTTTCACGTTGAAACGAAAACGGTGTCCATCCGCGCGCGGCGAACCATTCAAGAACTGCTTGCATCGTGTGATTTACTCCGGAGGAAGCAGGGCGCGGATCGTCTCCAGCGAATCGGCGTCGGCGGGAAGTTTATCCGTCCGCCAGCGCAAAATGCGCGGAAAACGCACCGCGATCCCGCTTTTATGCCGCGATGACCGCTGAATACCTTCAAAGGCAAGCTCAAACACCAATTCCGGTTTGACCGTGCGAACCGGACCGAATTTTTCGACCGTGCTGCGGCGAACGAACGCATCCACTTGACGAATCTCAGCATCGCTTAAGCCGCTGTATGCCTTCGCAAACGGCACAAGTTCTCCTTGATCATTCCACACGCCGAATGTGTAATCGGTGTACAAATTGGCACGTTTGCCGCTCCCACGCTGTGCATAGATCAGCACTGCGTCTACTGTGAGCGGATTAACCTTCCATTTCCACCAATCGCCGCGCTGACGTCCGACGCGATACGGTGAATTATTCCGCTTGAGCATCAGCCCTTCAACATTGAGTTCGCGCCCGCGTTCACGCTGCACCGCTAAACCATCCCACGAATCTCCGGTCACGATTGGCGAAATCAACAGCACTGGATGAGCGATCGATTCGACCAACGCGGCGAGTTTTTCCCGCCGCTCAGTCAGCGGCGCATCTCGATGATCAACACCGCCCCATTCGATCAAGTCATAACTCAGGAAAATGATGGGAACTTCGCTCAAAATCTTCTTGCCGAGCGTCTTACGCCCGATCCGCCGCTGAAGCTGCGCGAATGGCATCACCGCGCCATTCGACCACGGCAGAATCTCGCCATCGAGCACAAGCCCATCGGGGAGACGTTCCGCCATATCGATGAGTTCCGGGAATCGTTCGGTGATCAATTCTTCGCCGCGTGACCACACATACGTCTGTCCGGCGCGGCGGATCAACTGCGCGCGGATACCATCCCACTTCCATTCCGCCTGCCATTCGCCCACACTACCGAGCGCTTCCAGTTCTTCGCGTTCGATCGGGTATGCGAGGCAAAACGGATAGGGTCGGCTGACATCGCTTGAGGCAGTTTCCGGCGCGACCAACCCTATCCAGAATGCCGAGGTTGGTTCCCACGCGCCCATTAAGCGGTGTGCAATCACCTCTTTATCGACACCGCTTACCTGAGCAATTGCGCGTGTGATCAAAAGCTGAGACACACCCACACGAAAGCCGCCGGTAATCAGCTTGTTGAGCAAAAAGCGCTCGGTGCCGTCAAGTTCATCCCACGCTTGAAGCATTGCCACCCGCTGATCGGGTTCGCTCATGGTGCGGAGAGGTACGAGCCAGTTTTCAACCCATTCAGCCAGCGATCGATCGGTTTGCCAGACGGCGCGCGGCAGCAGAAGCGCGATCGTTTCAGCAATATCGCCCACCGAGTCATAACATTCTCCGAACAGCCATTCAGGAACGCCCGTCGCCTCCAGCGCCCATGTGTGCAGTTTACGCGCATTGATCAACTGCTTGATCCGT
>CALBRY010000142.1 GCA_937927665.1 uncultured Chloroflexota bacterium | reverse complement strand
GCTTACGGATGATCACCTGTTCATTTTGCGGCGCATGTTTTACGGGCATGATCGCATTCGAATTGAAAAGAAACTCGCGGGCGGTTATTCGTCCGCTGTCCTGCTTTTGATCACACCGACGAACAGCGAAGGCATGGAAGAATCGCCGATCGTCGCCAAGATCGACGCGCAAGACCTGATTTTGGACGAAGCACAGCGCTATGATCTCCATGTGCGCGGATCACTGCCGCCGCTGACTGCGCGCCTTGAGGACAAACCGACCACCGCTGACTCGTGCGAAGTCGCGGGGCTGCGCTATACATTTGTCGCGCCGACCAACGGCAGAGACGGCAGCCCGATGAGCGTCCGCGAACTTGGCGTAGAAAAAATCGGAAACTGGTTGAGATCGGAATTGTTTCCGACATTTGGTAAAACGTGGTGGATGCAGCGGCACAGCTTCCGTTTTCAGGTATGGTCAGAATATGACTATCTGCTGCCGCCGGTACTCACGATCGAGTTTCAGCAGGAAGACCCGGCGAACCCGCCCAAACACATCCTCCGTGATCCGATCCGGCGCGGCAAGCTGGCGGAGATCGAATATGGGGATGTGATCGCGATTGAGGGGTTCACCGTACAGCGTGTTTTTCGCGATAAAGGCATCATCCATATCGCGAACGGCAGAGGCTCAGATGCCGCCAAACGCGCTTACAAGATCAGCGTGCGCGGCATGAATCTCAGCGATGCGGCGTATTATCGCGGCGAGCCTATCGAGCGAATTGTCGGGCGTGTCTGGAGGAATCGCGATGAACTGCTTCAGGCATCCGCCGGGGCGATCTATCCCGATTTTGATACACACGCGGCGATCCTTCCGGGCATCCCTGAAGCTGATCCGCTGCCTAATCCGCTGATGAGTTACACTGCCCTGCTTGAACAGTATGTCAACGGGACATTGAGCAAGATTCATGGGGATCTGCATCTCGGTAATGTGCTGGTTGGACCGCATGAAACACCGTTCTTAATCGATTTTGCTGAGGCGCGCATGGGTCATGTCCTGATGGATTGGGCATCACTGGAAATGAGCGCATTGGCGGAATTTGTCGTGCCTGTTTACGGTTCAAATTGGGAGAGCGTGCGAGAAGCGGCACGCGGGATGTATGCGATCAATCGCGGTGAGGCAATTCCGACTTCCAACCCTGAGTATCAGGCGGCATTCCGTCCCGTGGCAGCAATTCGGTCAGTTGCCGGGGAGTGCCTGAACACGCCAGAAAAATGGGGTGAATATCAGGTAGCGCTGGCGATGTGCAGCTTGCGTGCGATCACATGGGAAACGATGTCGGTGGGCGGGCGTCGTTTGCTGCTGTATACCGCCGCGCTGGCGTTCCACGAATTACAAACACGCTCCAGCCGCACCGCATTTGACACCGATACTGATCTGGGCGGAACACCGCTTTCCTAATGGTTCCGCCCCGGTATTCAGTTTAGAGCTGGTTGATAATCTCGGCGGCGTATTCGCTTGTGCTGAGCGGTTTCGCACCGCGCGGCGCGGTATCGCCTGTGCGTGCGCCATTCGCCAGCGCTTTCTCAACCGCCGCTTCGACCGCTTTCGCTTCGGTTTCAAGGCTCAGGCTGTAGCGGAGCAGCATTGCCGCGCTGAGGATCGCGCCGGTGGGGTTCGCTTTGCCCTGCCCCGCGATATCGGGTGCAGAGCCATGAACAGGCTCATACAGTCCCATACGGGTCGCACCGAGCGAAGCCGATGGGAGCATCCCCAGTGAACCAGCAAGCACACTCGCTTCATCGCTGAGAATATCCCCGAACATATTGCTGGCTACCAGCACATCAAATGATGCGGGACGGGTGAGCAGATGCATGGCGCAGCTATCGACAAGGACATGCTCAAGGGCAATATCGGGATAGTCTTCCTGCACGCGAATCACGGTTTTACGCCACAACCGCATTGAGGCTAACACATTCGCTTTATCGACCGATGCGACTTTCTTACGGCGACCTTGAGCGGCGCGAAACGCGATATGCGCTACCCGTTCAACTTCGGGGACGCTGTAATACTCGGTATCGTAGGCGTAATCGTTTTCGCCCTGTTCCTGACGCGCACCAAAGTAAATACCGCCTGTTAGTTCACGAACGAACAGCATATCCACGCCTTCGAGCAGTTCAGCGCGAAGCGGGGCATGGCTCGCCAATACGGGATATGCCTTGACGGGGCGCAGATTTGCGAATAATCCGAAGTGCTTGCGAATGGCAAGTAAGCCCTGTTCAGGGCGAACGGGTGCGGAAGGGTTATCCCACTTATAACCACCTACCGCGCCGAGCAGGATCGCATCGCTGGTTTCGGCGGCGGCGATCGTCTCCGGTGGGAGGGCTGTTCCGGTCTTATCGATGGCGATGCCGCCGATTAGGGCTTCGTCAAAGCTGAACTCATGTCCATACTGGCTGGCGATTTTCTGGAGGACGGCGATGGCTTGCGTGGTCACTTCCACGCCAATACCATCGCCGGGTAGTACGGTGATCTTCGCTTTCATGGGGTTAGCCTCACGGATATGGTAAGAAAAACCCCATGATACTACCACACGCAGTCCGAGGAACGGATCATGGTCGGCGAACGAAACTGCGTCAAGCGGACGGCTGACGTTCCGCCATAAGCGATAACCGATGAGGTGCGACCCGAACGCCATATTCGACGCTGTCCATGAGTGCCAACCATGACGCGACGATGATGTTCGCGCCTGCGCCGACCGTATTCCACCGCTGCGATCCGCGCTGGGTGTCGATCAATACGCGGGTGACTGCCGCCGTACCGTTGACACCATCGAGAATACGCACTTTGTAATCGGCAAGCTGGAATTCTGCGATCTGCGGGTACATGGGCAGGAGCGCTTTACGCAGGGCAAGGTCAAGCGCGTTGACAGGTCCGTTTCCTTCTGCTGCCGTGTGATAGATATCGCCGCCGACATCGAGCTTCACCATCGCCTCGGCAACCGAGCCGCGACCCCGGCGTTCTTCAACGATGACGGTGAAATCGATCAGGGTGAAGAGGGGTTGATACCCCGGTCGTGCGCGGTGCAAACGCACAGCAACCGATGCTTCAGCACCTTCGAACACAAACCCCTGACTCTCCAACCGCTTGATTTCTTCGAGCACCTTGATGGCTTCCACGCTGGAGACATCCAACCCGAATTCTTCCGCTTTGCTGAGAAGATTTCCCTGCCCGCTCAAGTCGCTGACGAGGATTCGCATCTCGTTTCCGACGTGTTCCGGTTCGATGTGCTGGTAGCTGTGAATATTGCGGCGCATGGCTGCGACGTGAATACCGCCCTTGTGTGCAAATGCGCTTTTGCCGACGTAGGCGAGGTGATTATCCGGCGCAAGATTGGCGATCTCCGCCACAGTCCGAGAGAGGGTCACCAGATGACGGAGCGCGCCTTCCGGTAAGCATTGGATGCCCATCTTCAATTCAAGGTCAGGGATGATGCTGCATAGATTGGCGTTGCCGCACCGTTCGCCGTAGCCGTTGATCGTCCCCTGTACCTGTACCGCACCAGACTTGACCGCCGCAAGCGTATTCGCTACCGCAAGTTCGCCGTCGTTGTGTGTGTGAATCCCCAACTGAATGGAGGGGAACGCCTCACGCACACTGCGGACAAATGCTTCAACTTCCCACGGCATTGATCCGCCATTGGTATCACACAAAACGAGGCAATCCGCGCCGCCTGTCTGCGCGGCAAGGAGCGTTTCAAAGGCGTATTCGAGATCGAGTTTTGTCCCATCAAAGAAATGCTCGGCATCGTAGATGACTTCTTTGCCGAGTGATTTCAGATAGGCGATGCTCTCGCGGATCATGCGCAAGTTTTCTTCAGGCGTGGTTTGCAGTACTTCCGTGACGTGCAGCATGGAGGTTTTGCCGACGACGGTCACAACCGGCGTGTGTGCTTCGACAAGCGCCTGAATATTCGGATCGCCATCGGGACTGCTCCCCTTGCGGCAAGTTGAGCCAAAGGCGGCGATCTTCGCGTGTTTGAGCGTTAAGTTTTGTGCTGCATCAAAATATGCGGCGTCCTTCGGATTCGAACCGGGCCACCCACCTTCAATATAGGCGACGCCGAGCGTGTCAAGCAGTTCGGTCACGCGCAGTTTGTCCGCGACGGAAAGGGAGATGCCTTCGCGCTGCGTGCCGTCGCGCAGTGTGGTATCGTATACAGCGACTTTCATCAGTGACCCTTTCAATAAAATGGTTGCGCGAGGGCGGCATTCACGAGAATACCGCCCCGTTGCGATTACAGGGTATTCACCCGCGCCGGGTGGTCGGCTTCGTATTCCGCCGTCTTATCACCCAAACCGAGCAAGAACCCAAGTTGGTCAACGCCATTAAGCAGACAATGTTTCGAGAAGCCGTCGATGGGGAAGCTAACAGCGCGCCCATCGGGGAGTATGACCGTCTGAGACGCTAGATCAACCGTGACGGTTGTCGTTGGGTCTTCTTCTGCCAAGCTGATCAATTGACGGTGTGTTTCTTGATCGACTACGACGGGGAGCAGTCCATTTTTCAGCGCATTGTTGCGGAAAATATCCGCGAAATATGTGCTGATCACGGCTTTGAATCCTGCGCCTACCAGCGCCCACGGCGCATGTTCACGCGAGCTGCCACAGCCAAAATTGTGACCGCCGATCAGGATCGACGCGCCCTGATGCTCCGGCTTGTTGAGCGGAAAATCGGCTTTGGGTGACCCATCGGCTTCGTAGCGCCAATCGCTGAAGCACGCCGCGCCTAATCCAGCCTTGTCCGTCACCTTGAGGTAACGCGCCGGGATGATTTGATCGGTGTCAATGTCGTTGATCGGTAGAGAAACGACCTTACCGGAAAACGTCTTAATCGGTTCCATCGTTTATGCATACTCCATTTCGCGCATGAACTCGCGCGGATCGGTGACCACGCCGCGAATCGCCGTTGCTGCTGCTGTCAGCGGGCTGACGAGGAACGTGCGACCACCCTTGCCCTGACGCCCTTCGAAGTTACGATTGCTGGTGCTGACCGCGTACTCACCCGGCTGAAGTTGATCGCCGTTCATGGCGATACACATCGAGCAGCCCGCCTCGCGCCATTCTGCGCCCGCATCACGGAAAACCTTATCCAGCCCTTCCGCTTCTGCCTGCCGTTTCACATTTTGCGAACCCGGCACCACCATCACGCGCACACCTTCCGCGACATGCCGACCGCGCAGCATCTTCGCCGCTTCGCGGAGATCACCGATGCGGCTGTTGGTGCAGCTTCCGATGAATACGACGTTGACAGGCTTACCGAGAAGCGGCTGATTCGGCTGCAAATCCATATAGCGGAGTGCTTTTTCGAGCGCCATACGGCTGCTGGCATCTTCGGCGCGTTCGGGATCAGGAACGGTCGCGGTGATCGGCATGCCCATGCCGGGATTCGTGCCGTAGGTGATCATCGGCACAAGTTCATTGGCGTTCAACACAATTTCGTGATCGTATACCGCGCCTTCATCGCTCGGCAGCGTGCGCCAATAAGCGACGGCACGATCCCAATCCTCACCTTGAGGTGCGCGCGGACGCCCCTTGATGTATTCAAAAGTCGTCTCGTCCGGTGCGATCATGCCTGCACGCGCTCCGCCTTCGATCGACATATTGCAAATCGTCATGCGCCCTTCCATTGATAGGGCGCGGATCGCTTCACCGCGATATTCAAAGACGTAACCTGTGCCGCCGCCGACGCCGATCTTGGCGATAATCGCCAGAATGATGTCTTTCGCCGTAACGCCGTTCTCAAGCCGCCCGTTGACGGTGACCGCCATCGTTTTCGGCTTGTTCTGGAGCAGTGTTTGACTCGCCAGCACATGCCCAACTTCGCTTGTGCCGATCCCGAATGCCAGCGCACCGAATGCGCCGTGCGTGCTGGTGTGGCTATCGCCGCAAACGATGGTCATGCCGGGTTGAGTCAACCCTTGTTCCGGTCCGATTACGTGGACGATCCCCTGATTTGTCGTCCCCAGATCGAACAGCGGAATCCCGAAATCGGCGCAGTTCTTACGCATCACATCAAGCTGTGCTGCCGCTTGACTATCCGTGACCGGAATCAGCCCGTCGAGTCCGCGCGGCGTGGTTGGCGTGCTGTGATCCATCGTCGCCAGCGTGCGATCCGGGCGGCGGACTTTCAAGCCGCGCTGCCGCAGTTCGGTGAAGGCTTGCGGCGATGTGACTTCGTGGACGAGATGCAGATCGATATACAGAACGGCGGGTAAATCGTCCGTCTGCGGCTGCACCAGATGGTTTTCCCATACTTTCTCGAACAGCGTTTTTGGTGTCATTGTCTTCTCGTTGACCTAATCCTGACGTATTTCGACGCGCTCAAGCGCGGTATCAACCGCCGCCTGCGCGTGTATCAGCGTGGTATCAAAGACGGGTACGGGAACATCGCCCTGTTTGATCAGCAGCCCAATCTCGGTACAACCGAGGATGATCGCCTGCGCCCCGTGTGCGATCAGCGCATTCAGGATGCGAACGTACTCCGCTTTCGAACTTTCGTAAATCTTCCCCAAGACGAGTTCATCATAGATGATCCGGTTGACGATCTCGCGATCGGCGGCTTGGGGGGTGATTACTTCTAGCCCGTGTTTCTCTTTCAACCGCCCGACGTAGAATTCTTTCTCCATCGTGTAGCGGGTGGCGACTAACCCTATGGTGGTGATCCCGGCGGCTTTGATCTGTTCCGCCGTCGCGTCGGCGATATGAAGGAGCGGAATCTTTACCGCCGCTTCGATTTGAGGCGCCATCAAGTGCATGGTGTTGCTGCAAATGATTACGAAATCCGCGCCGCCGCTTTCGAGGCGAAGCGCTGCGTCAACCATGACGCGCGTCGCATCGTCCCAACGTCCTTCGGACTGCATGTGTTCGATCGGCGCGAAATCGACGGAGTACATCAAACATTGTGCTGAATGCAGACCGCCGAGTTTTTCGCGCACGCCTTCATTGACCAATCGATAGTATTCGACCGACGATTCCCAGCTTAACCCGCCGATCATGCCGATCGTTTTCATCTGATCCGAACCCCTTACCGCTGAATGGCTACGGTCGCGGCGTCACCTTCGGGCTTCTTTTCGCCCAAGCCGACCCCCGCAACCATACGATTGAGCGCGGCGAGATATGCCTTGACGCTCGATACGATCACATCTTTATCGGCACCGTAGCCGCCAAAGGATCGCTTTCCATCCGGCGTGCTGATCCGTACGGTGACTTCGCCAAGCGCGTCGATGCCCTGCGTGACGGAATGCACGTTGTACTCGATCAATGTGTTGCCGAGGTTCACGATTGCATCAACTGCCTTGTAACACGCATCGACCGGACCTACTCCGACCGCCGCCTGAATAAAGACTTCGCCTTCGCTCGTTGTCAACTTGACGGTGGCGGTTGGCATGCCCATCGTCCCGGCGACCACCTGCATATCTTCGAGTTTGAAGAATTCCTGCGGGCGGGCGAGTTCGTCCGTCATCAGGGCTTCAAGATCGGCGTCGGTGACATTTTTCTTGGCGTCGGCAAGCACTTTGAAGCGCTCGAATACCTGCTGAAGCTGCTCTTTATCGAGATCGTAACCCAGTTCTTCGAGCCGAACTTTGAGCGCATGGCGTCCGCTGTGCTTGCCGAGTACGAGGCGGCTTTGCGTCCAACCGACGCTTTCCGGCGTCATGATTTCGTAGGTGCTGGCGTTTTTGAGCATTCCGTCTTGATGAATGCCCGCTTCGTGCGCGAAGGCATTCGCGCCGACAACCGCTTTGTTCGCCTGAACGTGCATGCCGGTGTAGTTACTCACCAAGCGGCTGGTTTTGACGATCTCACGGGTATTGATGTGGGTCTGCAATCCGTAGAACGGCGCGCGGGTTTGGAGCGCCATCGCGACTTCTTCGAGCGATGTGTTTCCGGCACGTTCACCGATTCCGTTGATCGTGACTTCAACCTGCCGCGCACCTGCTCTGACACCCGCGAGGGTGTTCGCTGTCGCCAAACCGAGATCATTGTGGCAGTGAACCGACCAGACGACACCGCTGCCAACACCGCCGCCGGGAGTTTCGGCGATTAATGTCGAGATTGTTTCGTACCATTCGGTCGGGGTGACATAACCGACCGTATCCGGGATGTTGAGCGTGGTCGCGCCGCATTCGATCGCCAGTGTACACACGTCGATCAAGAACTGGGGATCGGTGCGTCCGGCGTCCATCGGGCTGAACTCGATATCTTCGCATAGGCTGCGTGCCAGCGTGACCATATTGCGGATCACATCGAGCGCCTGTGCGCGGGAAAGCCCGGTCTGGTATTTCAGGTGAATATCGCTTGTGCCTAGAAATGTATGGATGCGCGGCTTGGCGGCGTCTCGAACGCCTTCCCAACAGATGCGGATATCGCGTTCAACCGCACGCGCCAATCCTGCGATCGTCGGTCCATCCGGCGTGCCGACTTCGCGGGCGATGCGCTGTACCGCCGCGAGGTCATCCGGGGATGCCGCCGGGAATCCTGCTTCGATAATATCAACGCCGAGTTTCGCCAATTGACGGGCGATCTCCAGCTTTTCGGCGCTGCTCATCGTCGCGCCGGGGCTTTGTTCGCCGTCGCGCAGCGTCGTATCAAAGAACAGGACTACATTGGGGTCTACTGCATTCTTCGTCATGAGGAGTCCCTTGTGAACAAGTACTCATCCACGTCGGTGACGGGTTGATACCCGATCTTCTGATAAATCTTATTGCTGGTGGGGTTCGACAGATCGGTGAACAGTGAGACAAACTTACGTCCTTGATCGAGCAAATACTGCGTGACTGCTGCGGTCAATGCGCTGGCATACCCATGTCCACGCAGATCAGGCGGTGTGTACACCGGACCTACCCGAATACCGTTTGGAGTCGGTCCGGCATATCCCACCATCGAAACGACGACTCCGTCGTTTTCCCAAACCCACATGCCGCGCACACGCGGATCACTCTTTAACCGCATGAGCATTCCGGGTCGGAAAGCGTCGATGGGCTGCGCGACCGCGGATGGATCGGCTTCCATTTCAAATGCTCTCAGCCATTCTGCCAGCAGTTCGAGATCGCCCATCGTGGCGGTGCGAGATTTCCCATTCACGCCGATCACGGGGTTGACCTTTTCGAGACGGTATATCCGTTCGGCTCGATTCAGCTTAAAACTGCCGCCGCTTAAGCGCGTCCATCGTTCGACAAACGCCCGCGCTTCTTGTTGAGCACCCATCGCGCCGGGTGTATCCGGCTGATCGATATGCATCTGCTCCGCAAGCGCGCTCACGGCTTCCAGTGAACGCGCCTGCGTAACGATTGCGCGAAATCCGCCTACACGCATGACCACCCCAACAACACTACCGCGCTGCTCCGCACACGCCATATAAAGCTGCTCTGGCGCGATTCCCGTGGTTACCCACGATTGAAGGAATCCAAGTGGGAGGTTGTGCGCGACTTCATCTTCCATTAGATAGGCACGCACACACTCGTAAAACGCGGCGTAGTCGGTCGTTGTGGTGATCGTGAACATGGCGTTCTTCCTACTCCTGCTTGATGCGCTTAGCGTTCAGGAACGGCATCATATCGCGCAGTTCCGCGCCCACCTGCTCGATCATCTGGCTGTGTTCTTGTCCGCGCCGCGCCTTGAAGTTGGGCAGCCCGTTCTTGTTTTCTTCGATCCATTCGCGTGCGAAGGAACCATCTTGAATGCGCGTCAGAACCCCGGCGAACATTTCTTTGACTTCGCCTTCAACCATATCGCCGACGGTGTAGCCGCCGTATTCGGCGGTATCGCTTACGCTGTACCACATGTAGCTCATGCCGCCCTGATACATCAGGTCAACAATCAGCTTGAGTTCATGCAGGCATTCAAAGTAAGCGATCTCCGGCTGATACCCGGCTTTGACAAGCGTTTCAAAGGCAGCACGAACCAGCGCGGTCACGCCGCCGCACAACACCACCTGCTCACCAAAGAGGTCGGTTTCTGTTTCTTCTTTGAACGTGGTTTCGATGACACCTGCGCGCGTGCAGCCAATCGCCCGCGCATATGCTAAACCGCGCGCTTTCGCCTGTCCGGTCGCATCCTGATGAACTGCCAGCAAACCGGGTGTGCCTGCACCGTCCTTGAATACTTCGCGGACGCGGTGACCGGGCGCTTTCGGCGCAACCATCGTCACATCAACCGAGGCGGGCGGCTTGATCTGCCCATAATGAATGTTGAAGCCATGCGCGAACATCAGCATCGCACCGGGTTTCAGGTTCGCCTCAATCGACTCGTGATAGACCTTCGCCTGCATGGTATCGGGGATGAGGATCATGATCACATCAGCGGCGGCGGTCGCATCGGCAACGGACATTACCTTCAGCCCATCCGCTTCTGCTTTGGCGCGGCTCTTGCTGCCTTCGTGCAAGCCGATCACCACGTTCATACCGCTGTCTTTCGCGTTGAGCGCGTGTGCATGTCCTTGACTGCCGTACCCGATGACTGCAATCGTCTTGCCTTGGAGTGCCGAAAGGTCGGCGTCCTTGTCGTAATACATTGTTGCCATGCTGCTTCTGTGTCCCCCTAGAAAGGTAGTTAAAAGGTTAAAGTTGAAAGTCGAAAGTGCCGCTGCAAAGCTGCCCTTTAACTTTCAACTTTTAACTTGCACTAAACGATACTGACCGCATTCCCGTTTGCCGCGCCGGGCATAACCGGCTCATAGTCGCTATCCAGAATGCGGATACCGCGCCCCATCGCTACAACGCCGGTACGCACCATTTCGAGAATCCCGATTGGTTCAAGGGCGGCGATGAGTGATTCGACGATATCCTCTTGCGCGGTGATCTCGACGATTGCCACTTTGGGACCGATATCAACGATGCGGGCGGGATAACGTTCACATAATTCGGTCAGTTGATTGCGGCTGTCGGCATCGTCGGAGCGCACCTTGATGAGTGCAAGGTCACGGCTGACGTGCGGTTCATTGCTGACAACTGCAACGTCGATCACGTTGATCAACTTATACAGGTTTTGTCTAATCCGGTTGGCGTCTCCGCGTGTCGCATCAACGGCGATCGTCATGCGCGACATGTGCGGACGGTGTGTGCGCCCGACCGTCAGGCTGTCAACGTTGAAGTTGCGACGGCGAAATAGACTCGCGACGCGGTTGAGAACCCCCGGCTTATTTTCGACCAATGCCGCCAGAATATGCTTTTTGCGCGGCTGAATTTCCATTGTTTGCTGTGCGTACACCATGAGCTATTTCGCCTCTTCTTCATCCGGCTTCGGACGCCGGATCATTGCGTGCAGGTCTGCACCCGCGGGAACCATCGGGTAAACCATTTCTTCTTTTTCGACCACGAATTCAAGCAGCGTTGGACCTTCGATGCTGCGCGCCCAAGTAACCGCTTCTTCGATCTCGGCGCGGCTGGTCACACGGCGGGCAGGAATGCCGTAAGCTTCAGCCAATTTGCAGAAATCCGGGCTGAACATCACGGTTTCGTTGTAACGCCGTCCGTGAAACAGCTCCTGCCACTGGCGCACCATCCCAAGAAACCCGTTGTTGATGATAGCGATCTTGACTGCGGCATTTTCCTGTACGGCGGTGGCAAGTTCGCACAGCGTCATCTGGAAACCACCGTCTCCACTGATCGACCAGACTTCTTCTTCCGGTTTCCCTAATTTCGCGCCGATTGCCCCCGGCAGACCAAAGCCCATCGTTCCCAAGCCGCCGCTCGTGATCATCGTGGCGGGGCGCTGATGGGGATAGTACTGCGCCGACAACATTTGATGCTGACCGACATCGGTCACCGTAACCGCCGCGCCTTCGGTGAATTTCCACAGATCGTTGATCACCTGTGCGCCGAACAGCGTATTACCCGTATCGCGCTTGATGATGTCGCGCTCGTCGCTGTCTTCCTGCCAATCGCGGATCTGATTCAGCCATGCGCCGTGCTGTGTGGGCTGCACGCCGGGGAGAATCTGCGTCAAAACGGTGCGGAGATCGCCCGCGATGCCGATATCGACGCGGATGTTCTTGTTAATTTCGGAGGGATCAATATCGATATGAATCTTCTTGGAATCGGGCGAATATGTCTTGATATTGCCCGTCACGCGGTCATCGAAGCGCATCCCCAACGCGATCAGCACATCTGCCTGTTGAATCGCATGGTTTGACGCTGCCGTTCCGTGCATCCCCATCATCCCCAACACGAGCGGGTGTTCTTCCGGCAGTGCGCCGGTGCCGAGCAGTGTCAGCGCGACGGGAATACCGGCGCGCTCCGCCAGTTCGCGGAGTTCTGCCACTGCGCCGCTCATCATCACGCCGTGTCCGGCGAGGATAATCGGACGCTGCGCCTTGTTGATCAATTCAACGGCTGCCGCAACATCATCAGCCGGTGCCAGCGTCGGCGGGCGATACCCGGGAAGCCGGATTTCACCTTCAGGATATTCAAATTCGATTTTTTGGTTCTGCACATCTTTCGGCACGTCGATCAACACCGGACCGGGGCGACCCGTGCGGGCGATGAAGAAGGCTTCTTTGATCGTGTAGGCGAGTTCAGAAACATCGGTCACAAGATAGTTGTGTTTCGTGATCGGTAGGGTGATCCCCGTCACGTCAATTTCCTGAAACGCATCCGAACCGATGACGCCGCGCGGAACTTGCCCGGTGATGCAGACAAGCGGTGTTGAATCCAGCATGGCGGTAGCGATACCCGTCACGAGATTGGTTGCGCCGGGTCCGCTGGTCGCAATTGCTACGCCGACTTTGCCAGTCGCACGTGCATAACCGTCCGCCATGTGACATGCGCCCTGTTCGTGGCGCACCAGCACATGATGAAGCTGCGGGTATTTGCTCAAGGCATCGTATGTAGGGAGGATCGTCCCGCCGGGATAACCGAACACGAGATCGACGCCTTCGAGAAGCAGACATTCCAGAATGATCTCTGCGCCGGATAGAATGGGTTTCGTAGCCATAACGTGTCCTTTGCTATTTAATCGCCTGCCACCGGTTGACGCACGGGCGTCAGCCAGCCATGACGATCCGGTTTTTCACCGCTGGTGATTGCGAAGAATTCGGTTTGCAGCGCTTCGGTGATAGGACCGCGCTTGCCCGCGCCAATCTGAATGCGATCGACACTGCGAACTGGTGAGACTTCCGCAGCAGTACCCGTGAAGAAAATTTCGTCTGCCACATACAGCATTTCACGCGGGATTGTTTCAAAGCGGACTTCGAACCCCAAATCATGCGCGAGTGTGATCACGCTGTCGCGGGTAATTCCGTGCAGGATTGACGCGCCGATTCCGGGGGTATAGATCACGCCGTTTAGGATAACGAAGATATTCTCACCCGGACCTTCGCTGATCGTTCCAGCGTAATCGAGGGCGATCCCTTCGCTGAAGCCGTTATCATGCGCTTCCATGCTGATGAATTGGCTGTTCACATACTGCCCGCCGATTTTCGCCATCGATGCGCCGGTATCCGGTGCGAGCCGCCGCCATGAGCTGACCTGCACATCGACACCGTTTTCGATGGCTTCTTTGCCGAGATACCGTCCCCATTCCAGCGTAAGAACGATGGCTTCGGTCGGATTTTTGCGCCCTTCGACCCCTAAGACGCCCGCACCGCGAAAGATCAGCGGACGGATGTAACATGCTTCGTGACCATTGCGGCGCACTGTTTCCAAGATCGCTTCATTGAGTGCTTCTTCGGTGTACGGGACATCGATCCGCGCGATCTTGGCGGAGTTCAACAGGCGGCGCGTATGCGGCTGAAGCCGAAATACGGCGGGTCCCTGCGGCGTGCTGTAAGCGCGCACGCCTTCAAAAACACTGCTGCCGTAATGTATGGCGTGCGCGGTGACGTGTACCGTCGCGTCCGCCCATTTGACCATCTCTCCGTTACGCCAAATCCATTCTGCGGGCATTCGTCATGCATCTCCTTTGCTTGCTGCGGTCTAAAAACAAAACGCGCCTTCCGCTTCACTACTCCCGGTAACCCCGGTTATAGATGTCGGAAAGCGCGTCATGGGTCGGCTGCAATTCTTGATCACGCGTTTGCGCCGCCTCTTCAGACTGGGCGTAAGACGTGGATTGAAACGCTTCCGTCCAGGGACTGGTACAGCTCGGTTGTTGCGTATTGGTCAGATGTTTTGCGTCTTTATGATTCGGGTTCATGGTATCTGGTTTCCTCCAAATTGCACTGCCAACAAAAAAACCTCCCGGCTTGGGAGGTTTTTGTTGTTTGCGTCCGTTTTACTGCGCCGCGTCAACCCAAGCCGTTATTTCTCGTTCCCCGTAATAAGGACGACTACAATAAGGCTAATAAGGTTAATCAGGGCGGTTCGGTTGGTCATGATACTCGTTGGTCACGATTTCAAGATTACAGTAGAGCGTATCGGGGTTCACAAAGCATGTCAACCCCTACCGCTTCAACTGTGATGATTTTCGCAAAGTTCGTACATTGCGGCTAACTTGCATCGGACAACCTGCACAACCGCAGAAGATTCGCCGTCACACCGCTTATTCGCCTTCGTCCGTGAGCCATGCCCGCGCCCGCGCGATCTGTTCACGCACGGCTTCCGGCGCAGTTCCACCTTGAGCGCGCCGCCGTGCTGCCGACGCTGCAAAATCGAATACGGCGCTTACGTCATCGCTGAAGTGATCCGATAGACCGCGCAGATCATCAAGGGTGAGCCGCGTAAATGTAACGCCTTTCTCCGCCGCCAGACGCACGGCACGCCCACTGATATGATGCGCTTCGCGGAATGGCATGCCTTTGTTGACGAGGTAATCGGCGAGATCGGTCGCCAGCATGGATTCATCAAGCGCGGCGCGCATCCGCTCAGGGTTGAGTTTAAGCGTGCGGATCACTGCCACGATGACAGGCATGATCAACGTGAGCGAATCGACTGAATCAAACAGCGGCGCTTTATCTTCCTGCAAATCCTTGTTGTAGCTTGTGGGCAGTCCCTTGAGCGTGGTCAGCAGTCCGGTGAGATTGCCGATCAAGCGTCCAGCCTTACCGCGTGCCAATTCCATCGGATCAGGATTGCGCTTCTGCGGCATCAAACTCGATCCGGTACTGTAGCGATCATTCAGCGTGATATATCCGAACGCCGGATTGCTGTAGAGGATGAGGTCTTCGGCAAGGCGGCTGAGATGCACGCCGATCATCGAAAGCGCGAACAAGGCTTCGGCAACAAAATCGCGGTCAGCAACGGCATCAAGGCTGTTTTCGCTGACGAATTCAAAACCCAACTGCCCCGCGAGAAACTCACGGTCAATTGAGAAAGGCGATCCTGCAAGTGCACCCGATCCGAGCGGCAAAACTTCGGTGCGCGATTGTGCGTCCGAAAGACGGGCGCGATCGCGGGCAAACATCCAAAAGAAGCTCATTAGCCAATGTGCCGCCGTGATCGGCTGTGCGGGCTGTAAATGCGTATACCCCGGCATGAGCGTCTCAATGTGCGACTCGGATACGGCGATCAATGCTTCTTGAAGCGCAGCAACCAGTGCATCGACTTGATGCAGCGCGTCAATTGTCCACAGGCGGAGATCCGTCGCGATCTGGTCATTCCGGCTGCGTCCGGTGTGGAGCTTGCCGCCAACCGCGCCGATCAATTCGGTCAAACGCCGCTCAACTGCCGTGTGAATATCTTCATCACCAACCTGAAGTTGAAAGCGTCCTTCGTCAAACTCTGCTTTGACCGCCTCTAATCCGTTGATGATCTGCGCTGCTTCTTCGTCCGTGATGACCTTTGCAAGGGAAAGCGCCGCCGCATAAGCGGCGCTCCCCTCGATATCGACGGCATACAGCCGCTTATCGAAGCTGATACTGTCATTCAACGCGCGCAAATCCGCGTCGGATGGTTCGTTAAACGCGCCTCCCCAGAGGGTCATCTCGCTAGTCCCGTTTGAAGTCGCTGTAATTGGGCTGGCTGCCGGGATCGCTCATCTGCATATCCAACAGCGCTTCGATCTTCAGCGGCAAGCCAAACAGCTTGATGAAGCCTTCCGCATCCTGCTGGTTGTAGACATTTTCTTCGCCAAACGACGCATAATCTTCGCGGTACAGGCTGAGCGGGCTTTTGCGTCCGGCGATGATCAGATTGCCCTTATACAGCTTGAGGCGCACCGTACCGGTAACGTTTTCCTGTGTGACCTGAACAAAGGCATCGAGTGCTTCGCGCAGACGGGTATACCACAGTCCGTTATAGACGAGTTCGGCATACTTGACCGCGAGAATGTCCTTGTAGTGCAGAGTCGCCTTATCCAGACAGATGCTCTCCAACGCCTGATGTGCGCGGCGCAGAATCGTACCGCCGGGGGTTTCATATACCCCATGCGATTTCATGCCGACGAGACGGTTTTCTACGAGATCAATACGTCCGATCCCATGCTTCGCGCCCAAACGATTCAGCGCAATAAACAGGTCAACCGGAGACTGACGCTCTCCATTGAGCTTGACCGGAACACCCTTCACAAATTCAAGTTCGATGTATTCCGCTTCATCCGGCGCGTTTTCCGGGCTAACGCTGAGTTGGAACATCGATTCTTCCGGTTCATTCCACGGGTTTTCCAGCAAACCGCCCTCATGGCTGAGGTGGAACAGGTTGCGGTCGCGGCTGTAAATCGACTTGAGGGTACTGGAAATCGGGATATTGAATTCCTGCGCGTATGCGATCAGGTCTTCACGACCACGCAAATCCCATTCGCGCCACGGCGCGATCACTCGCAGACGCGGGTTGAGCGCCATCGCGGTCAATTCAAAACGCACCTGATCGTTGCCTTTACCCGTGCAGCCATGCGCGATCGCATCAGCGCCTTCGATTTCGGCAATATCGACGAGATGCTTGGAGATCAACGGACGCGCGAAGGATGTGCCGAGCAGGTATTCACGCTCGTAAATCGCGCCTGACTGCATAACCGGGTAAATAAAATCGCGGACGAACTCTTCGCGCAGATCGCGGATATAGAGCTTGCTCGCGCCTGTTCTAAGCGCCTTTTCCTCTAGTCCATCGAGTTCTTCTTCCTGACCGAGGTCAGCGGTGAAGCACACGACTTCCGCACCGTAGTTATTCTTCAACCACGTGAGGATGACCGAGGTATCCAGCCCGCCGGAATAGGCAAGCACGATCTTTTTGATGCTGTCTTTCGCCATGATAGGTGTTCTTTCTTTGAATAGCGCGGCGTATGCCAGTTGAATGACGTGAAGTGTCTAAGATAACGTTGATTTTAGAAAGTGGGAAGAAACAATAGAGCCACAAAGATCACAAATTGATTTGTGCGTTGTGTCTTTTGTGGCTCATTCTTGCGAAGTTACTGCGGCATTTGAGCGGTCGATTCGAGGAATGTGAGCAAGTCCGCATTGAATTGTGCCGGAACTTCTTCCATCGGCAGATGCCCTACCTGCGGATAAGTGATGTATGTATTTACGGGAAGGAGATCGTGCAGTGTGACGCCAATCCCCGGCGGCACCCAACTATCATTCTCGCCCCACATGATGAGCGAAGGAATGGTAACGGCGCGGAGTTGATCGCCCGTGAGCGGCGTATCTTGACTAGGATCACGGAAGAATACATCCAGAATCGCTTGATCCCAGTCTTCGACCTGAAGCGCGCGTCCATAATTGGCGATTGTCTCAGCGCTGACAGCGGCTTGATCGTAATAAGCCGTCCGCTGAAAACCTGCGAACGAATCCGGGCGTAAAAATGCACGCATTCCCAAGCGCGCCCACCATTCCACAGCGTAGAAATTGACGAGCGAACTCAAGAAAGGCGATCCTTGTGCGCCAATTGCATCGTTTTCAACAACGCGCACCGCACCATCGACAAACACCAGTCGATTGATCCGTTCCGGGTATAAAACCGCCGCGTATGCGATTACGCCGCCGCCCATGCTGTGACCGATGAGCGCCGCTTGTTCGATGTTCAGCGCGTCCATCAGGGCAATCGTGAAGTGTGCTTGATCCGTTATTGAAAGCGGTAGATCGTCACCGACTTTGGCGCTTAAGCCATAAGGAGGACGATCAAACGCGATGACGCGGTAGCCTGCTTCGGCAAGCGCGGGAATAGTCGCATTCCAAGAAACCGTCGAAGCGCCCCAACCATGCAGCAGGATAATCGGTTCTCCGGCGGGTTCCCCTGATTCGCGGATATATGTTTCCAGTCCATCGACGATGATAAATCGCCCATCGTCGTCCGCAAGCTGCGACGGGTCAGCGCCGACAGTCGGCAGCGGGATGATCAACGGGACGATGAAGAAGATCAGAAGGAGCACAAGCAGGATTAGCCCGATTGTGCGTAACACGCGTTTAAGTCTCATCGTTTTTCTTCTCTCTTATTCTCTGAAAGGCTGCAAGGGCGCGTTCACGTGCCTGTTTGTGATCGACGACAGGCGGCGGGTAACCGCTCGGCGGGTTCGTCGTTTCCCACGGGGCATGAATGGCTTGAGCGGATAAATCACGGAGTTCGGGAACCCAGTAACGGATGTAGTCGCCGTTAGGATCGTAACGCTGTGATTGTAAAATGGGGTTGAATATCCGGTAGTAAGGCTGTGCATCTGTTCCGCCGCCTGCGACCCACTGCCACCCGCCGATATTCGCCGCGGGGTCACCATCAAGCAGATGGCGCATGAAATGATGTTCGCCTGCGTGGTAGCTGATCAAGAGACTTTTGGTGAGAAAACTCCCGACGATCATCCGCGCTCGATTGTGCATCCATCCGACCGCGCTCAACTGGCGCATGGCAGCGTCTACAACCGGATAACCCGTCATCCCATCCTGCCAGCGTTTGAGTTCATCCGGCGCAGTCCGATAGTCCACTTGATCGAACTGCGGGTTAAAACTTGAATGCCGCAGATGTGGAAAATGAAACAACACATGCAGGTAAAACTCGCGCCATGCCAGTTCCGCGATCCATGTATCGACTGA
>CALBRY010000141.1 GCA_937927665.1 uncultured Chloroflexota bacterium | reverse complement strand
CTTTTACTGGACGCGTTGACGAAGCACACAGGAGAAGTTGAGCGATGGATCTCGAGCAGCGTGTTCAAGCCCTTGAGCAGGAAGTCGAAATTCTCAAGAATCAGATACAGGTTACGCTGCTGGCGATACAAGAGCAGCTTCTCAATCAACGTTACCCGACACTGCGCGGTGAAGCATTGGCAGAAAGTGCCGATGTATCGGAAAACGCAGCGCAAGAACAGCCCGCCGCGAGCCTTGTCAAACGTGTTTCGCTCAATCCAGCGGTACCGACTCCGCAGCCCGCAGCCGTCAACACCTTCAACAGCGATGCTGAAACGCAGCCTTCAAAGGACTGGTCAATCATTGCACGGCTCGAAAAATGGGCGGTGGAAAAGATTGAAAAGATCGGCGAGAAGCGCACCCGCGAATTGATCAAGTTGTACGCCAAACAGGGACGCATCAGCCCGCAGATTTACGATCAACTGATCCAGTTCATCAGCATTTACGAAACAGGCGAACCGCAAAAAGCGGGGCTGAATTCCGCAGGTATGCCGCCGAACGGCAGAATTGTCGCCGGAAACGGGCGCGGCATTCCGGCGCGTGCCGAAAGCATGTACGCCGACCGTTCAGCGCACACGCATGACGATGAGAAACGCACCCTTGTACTTCGCTTGATTGCCGGACTGCAAAACAGCGGCAAGCCGCGCAGAAGCTATTAAGGACTTCTCATGGATAAGGTGATTACAACCGCGCTCCTCATCGTGATCAGTATGGTACTGGCGCTGGTGCTGTTTAATGCGGCATACCCCGCCATTCAGGAAGGTGGTCAAGCGATTGATAATCTTTCCAGCCGTACTGAAGATCGCATGCGCAGCCAAATTGCCATTATTCATGCAGCAGGTGAATATGACGCCGATGGCAACTGGATGGACAGCAATGCCAACGGCGATTTTGAAGTTTTCTTGTGGATCAAAAACATCGGCGATACCCGTGTCAATGCTGTTGACCGGATGGATATCTTCTTTGGACCCGAAGGGAATTTTATGCGTATTCCGTTTCGGACGGCAGAGAATGATCCCCGTCCGAACTGGACATCCCATGTAGAAAACGCGGTCGAGTGGACGCCGCGCGCCACGCTTCGCATCACGATCCATTATGGCGGAATGCCACCCCCCATCGGTCGCTACTTCGCTCGTGTCACCCTGCCCAACGGGATCACCGCTGATACCACCCTCGGCTTGTAGGCTCGGCGGAAGGAAGTCGCGATGGAAACCGTTTTCGCCGCGTTTATCGTCATTATTATCCTGCTTACAGGCGCGCTGACATTGGGCGAGAGCCTGATCAACACTCAGGACGAAATTGCCGGAAGTTGGCAGGCAATGGAATCCCGCTTCGACGAACGCGCCCGCACCGACCTCGAATTTGTGAGCGGCGAGACGTTGCACAGCGGCGATAGCCTGCGTGTGACTGTGCAAAATACCGGAGCGACGGTGCTCTCTGATTTCGATCAGTGGGATGCGATCGTTCAGTACCAAGATGTATTCAACCGCCGCCGCGTCGAATGGCTTCCTTTTACGGACGATCCGCCGTTGATCAACAACTGGGCGCTTGAGGCATTGGTGCTGCCGTCCGGCGTGCCAGAAGCACATGGGATTGGCATTCTTGACCCCGGTGAACAGGCGGTTTTCGTGCTGCTTCTGCCATCTCCGAGCGCCGACGCCGCACCGATTCAGGTGACATTTTCGACACCGAACGGTGTGATCACTGCTGGACAATTCAGCCGAAATGCGCTGCCCATGCTCGACACTCTGAGCGAATTGATCGTTGGCACTGACGGAAGTGTATTGATCGATTCGCGGCGGTTGAAAGTCACCGACGCGGATAATGCAGCCAATGAACTGACTTTCACCATCACAGTGCCGCCCGCACTGGGAACACTTTCACTGCCGAATACATTCACACAGGCAGACATTGAAGCGGGTTTGGTGGTTTATCAACATGTTGGCAGCGATCCGGATCAATTCACGTTCACGGTATCCGATGGGCAGGAAACGATTGGGGCGTTTGTGATGCGCGTGTTGGTCAGCGAGCCGCCGCAGGTGATTACCAACTTGGGCGCAAGCGGTGATGCCAATATGCCAATCGTGATCACCAACAGCCTGCTTGCTGCTGCCGATCTTGATGACAGCACGGCGGGACTGCGCTACAGCGTGATCGTACCACCGGTAAACGGGTATCTGAATCTCGGCAGTTCGTTTACTCAGGGAGATATTGACGCGGGATTGCTGGCATATTTCGGCGGCGCGTCCGATCAATTTCAATTCACCTTGTCCGACGGTAAGACGACAGTTGGTCCGTTCACATTCACGATCGCGGTGACGCCATGAGCAGTAAAGCGATTTCGACAGGCAATATGGAACTCGACAGCAAGATGGGCGGCGGATTACCGTTCGGCTCATTGGTGTTGATCGAGGGGAGTTCAGCGGCGGGTAAATCTGTTCTGACCCAGCAGATCGTGCGCGGCGCATTGAACGAACGGCATAACGTCGCGCTGTTCACCAGCGAAAACACGGTCGCGAGCATGATCACGCAGATGCAGAGCATCGATCTCGACGTGCTTGATTTTCTGCTGTTGGGGCGGTTGGCGGTTTACCCGATGGCACTGACCGAGTTGGGCTCCGATGCGCCGATGGCGCTCCTCGCCGCTCTTCGGAGTGAATCGCACCGTTCGCTGATTGTCGTCGATTCGTTTACCAGCGCCGTCACCAACCGCCAGAATAATCAGCAGATTTTGCGCTTTTTTGAGATGTGCAAACGGATGTGCAATGACAAGACGACGGTCATTATCACCCTGCACAGCGGATCAATTACGGCAGAAATGATGAGCCCGATCCGTTCGATGTGTGATGCACATTTGCAGCTTCGTACCGAACAAGACGGTCAGCGGCTCGTCAAAACGCTGGAAGTGACCAAAATTCGAGGCGCGGCGGGTGTTACTGGCGCAATCGTTGGCTTTGAAGTTGAGCCGGGGTGGGGCATTCGCGTCATTCCGATCAGCCGCGCACGAGGCTAACGATCATGGTGCAAACAATCCTGCCATTTGAACTCGAACCAAAACGGGCTGTTCGTATGCCCGATAAACTGCGCGCTGTGCTTTCGCCGGGGCTTCAAGAAGCGTGTGCGCAGAACGAGTATCTGGCAGATTATTTGCAGCAGCTTCCGATGCAAACGATCGGCATTCCGACCTACTACCCAAAGCTGACACGCAACCTTTCCGACCTGAAAGAACGTAACTTGATCTACCCCATCAAGGATAACTTGTTCGTTCACATTTACCCTGATCCGTCCGGCGCACGCGATCACTATATTTCGATTGAACCGACAACCGTGTGCAGCGTCGATGCGATCATGCCGCAGGTGGATGAGCGGTTGCTCGTGTGGGCAGAAGATATCGGGCGTGTTGAGGATAGAGAAGAAAAACAAGCCCTGCTGCTTCGGTTGGTCATGAACATTTGCACGACTGATGCGCCATTGGCGAATGCCAGACCCAGTCGTAATGATCCGATTTACGTGAACCCGCAGCAGTTTGTCGCCGTAAGCTATCGCGTGCTGCGCGACAAGATCGGCTTAGGGGTGCTTCAGCCGCTCCTGCTTGACCCCTATATTGAAGACATCAGTTGCAGCGGCACAGGACACATCTTTATCGAACACCGCATTTTCCGCAGTGTGCAGTCGTCAATCGTATTCGAGACGCTTGATGATGTGGATGGGTTCGCCGTATGGCTCGGTGAGTGGGTAAAAAGCCCGGTCACAGTGCGTAATCCGCTCGTGGACGCAGTGCTTCCCGATGGATCACGTATCAATATCGTGTACGGGCGCGAAATTTCCAAGCGCGGCAGCAACTTCACGATCCGTAAGTTCAGTGGTACGCCGACCAGCGTCATGGAGTTGGTGGAATATGGCACGCTTGATTATACGATGGCGGCATATTTATCGCTGATGTTGGAAGAAGGAATGAATCTGTTCGTCGTCGGCGCGACTGCCTCCGGAAAAACAACGACACTCAACGCGATCACGACGTTCATCAAGCCGGACGCGAAGATCGTCACGATCGAAGATACGCCCGAAGTGTACGTTCCGCACGCGAACTGGGTACAGGAGACGACGCGTCAAACCGGAGCATCGAATAAAGGTGGCGATGTCGGCATGTTTGAACTGCTGCGCGCCGCGCTCCGCCAGCGCCCCGACCGGATCATCGTCGGTGAAATTCGCGCTCAAGAAGCAGTTGTCGCTTTTCAAGCGATGCAGACCGGACACGGTGTGATGTCTACGTTTCACGCCGCATCTGTCGAAAAACTAATCCAGCGTTTGACGGGCGACCCGATCAACATTCCCAAGACGTATATTGACAATCTGAATATCGCCATCATTCAATCAGCGGTGCGCTTGGGGGATGGTCGTCCCGCCCGCCGCATCCTGAGCATCAATGAGATCATCGGATATGACCCGCCAACCGACAGCTTCGCTTATCTAGAAGCATTCCGCTGGAATCCGACAACAGATAGTTTTGAATTCCCCGGCTACATGAACAGCTACCTCCTTGAACAGGTGATCGCCATCAAGCGCGGAATTTCGCCGCTGCGCCGCAAGGAGATATACAGCGAACTGAAGCGCCGCGCGAAAATTCTCGAAAAGCTGCGTACCGAAAAAGGAGTCACCGATTTTGATGCCCTCTTCCAAATCCTTGCCGAAGCACGCCGTCAAAAACTTCTTTAAGCCGGTTTCGCCGTTCGAGCTTTTCTATCAGCTTACCTATTTGTCGGCGGTATCGGCGGCAGGAGTCACACGGAGCAAATTGTTTGAAATTGCCGCCTCGAATACGACTGCAACGGCGGCATATTTTGCTGCGATCAATGTGCTTGTGGTGGAATTTCGCTATGACTATGCCGAAGCGTGCCGATTGATCGGGGTTCAGGCGAAATCAGAGAATTTTCGCAGTTTCCTCTTGCGGCTCTCTGATGCGCTCCGTTCCGGTGAACCTCTCGCGGAATTTCTCGCCCGCGAAGCCGAAGTCCAAGGGCTGGATTATCAGAACCGCTATGAGCGCGATCTTGAGGCGATGAAGCAGTGGACGAATGCGTTTTCGTCGATTGTGATCTCCGTCGCGCTGATCGTGATCATTCAGGTGATAACCTCAATGGTGTATTCGACGGATGTCCGTTCGATGTCGGGCATGGTGGCGGCGGGCTTGCTGATGAATGCGTTAGGCGCGTTCATTATTTTCCGCTCAGCGCCGCGTGAAGTGCTGGTTGTGCCAGCCGGTACGGGTTCGGTAGAACAGCGGAAAGCGATGCGTTGGTTCAGGATGCTTGCGCCGATTGGCTTCTTGGCGGCATCCGCCATGACCCTGATCGGTGTGCCGCTCGGTTGGTCGATGATCGTGTTGGCAGTGTTCCTGATGCCCGTCGGATTGCTCAGCGCCCGCAGCGATAAAGCCGTGATGAAGAAGGATGAAGAATTCAGCACCTTCTTACGCTCTGTGGGCGGTATGGCGACGGCAAGCGGCACAACGCTTAAGCAGGCGCTCAGGCGGATGGAACTCGACTCGTTTCCGATGCTTTCGGTTGATATTCGGCGCTTAAGCACCCGTCTTGAGGCGCTTGTCGAACCGGATGTTTGCTGGCGCAAGTTCGGCGCAGAATCCGGGAGCCGCTTGATCAGCGATGTCACCGAGATTTTCTATCAAGCGGTGCGTATGGGCGGTGATCCCGAACGTGTCGGCTATTTGTGTTCACTGTTCGTCACGCGCACGGTGCAGCTGCGCGCCAAACGCCGCTTGATCGCCGGGACATTCGGCGGATTAACAACCGTCATGCACGCAGTGGTTGCCGTGTTGATGGTTTTTGTGCTGTCGATTGTGCAGAACTTCGCGGATATGGTGGCGACGCTTCTACCGCAGAGCACCGACGCCATGCAAAGCGCGCCGCAGATGTCACTTGGGATCGCAGAATTCAGCGCGTCGGATTTGCAGTTTTTGTCGCTGATCACAGTGACGATGGTCATCTTCATGGCGGTGATCGCGTCGGTTGCGATCATTCTTTCCAACGGCGGTTATCGATTAAAAGTCACGATGTATTTGGCACTGACGGGGTTCATCTCCGGTGTGAGCTTTATCATCGTGCCGCCGCTGGTCGCAAGCGTTCTCATATCGACTTAACGGTGTGAGAACCTCACAAAGCGAAAGGAATGTCTCATGTCGCTGCTTAATTTCATCCTGCAAGACAAGCTGATCCTTCTGACCATTTCCGCCGTTGGATCGCTGTTGTTCATCGGTGTGCTGCTGATGGTGATCTCCAGCGTGCGATCACTGCTTCAGCGATCAGCCGATGCGGCAGAGGATGATATCGACGCTGTTACCGAACTACCTCCCGATGAGGACGATGCCGACATCCCGCTTCCCACTATTGCCGCTGCCGCGCCGCCGCCAGCACCCGTGGCAGAGACGACAAAGCCGGAATCCAACGACATGCAGAAGATTCTGAACAGCGTATTCACCGACGAAGAACTTTCGACCCGGCGGCGCGTCCTGCACGAATCCACTGAACCTGTTGATGTGCGCGCACTTGCCGCTTTAACTCAAAAGACTGCTGCGCGGCTCGGTGTGAAAGCGAAAACATCCTCATGATGCTTACGCTTATCGGGGCTGCTGTGGTTGGAATGCTGGCGGGTGTGTTGATCTGCTTTGCGTCTGAACTCGCGCCGCGTCTATCTCCCAGTTTTCCCGCCGATGCGCCGCCGGTGCGCGTTTCGCTTCGCATCTGGTCTGGGTGGCATATCGGTATCATCGGGTTGAGCGGCGTGATCGCAGTTGGCATATTTGCCGCGTCGAGTGAATGGGCGGTGATCGGAGGATTGGCGGCATTTTTCGGGCTGGTGGCACTGACCGATCTGAAATATCACCTGATTCCGAATGTGCTGATCTATCCGGCGTTGGTGATCGTGATCGGCGCGCAGGTTTGGTCAGGCGCGGATATGCGATCACTCCTTCTCGGGTTAGGTTTCACCTTTGCGATTTTCGGGTTGACAGCCTATCTTCAACCGGGAAATTTAGGCGGCGGCGATATTAAGCTGGCGCTCTTGATGGGCGCACTGTTCGGGTTTCCGAATGTGCTGTTATCGCTGCTGATCGGAGTCGGTGCGGGGGCATTCGCGGCGATTCTCATACTACGGGGAAAAGGAAAAGGGGCTAAAATGGCTTATGCTCCTTATTTATGCTTGGGAGCGCTTATTGTCCTTATGATCAACCCTTGAGACTTAGCTGTTGCCCATGACCCAAGCCAAGCCACCCCGACAGCGTTCGCGCATCGCAGGACTCAGCGTTTGGCTGACGATCCTCGGCTTAGCGATGTTATTCCTTCCGTTGACCCTGCTGTCACGATCCATCCGTGAGGCGGAAGCGACGGCGCAGGCTGAACTGGAAGCATTGCAAGCAAATCTTGAGAGTACCCCGCCCGTCCCCGATGATTTAACATCCCTGACACGCACCCGCCTTGATCGATTGGCGCAAGCACAGGCTCTTGCTGATGCGCGCGATGAACTCCTTGAGCTTCACATCAATTTTCCCGCCGTTACGTCAGTGCTTCTTAACTATCGCCCAGAATTTATGATGCTCACGCAGGTACTTCAGGGCGAAACGCCGCAGGAAGGCGAAACAAGCGCCGGATGGCTGCTGGTCGGTGGTGAAGCTCATTTTGAGTCACAGGTGATGGATTATGTCGGGTATTTGCGCGAGACGGGTATTTTTGAACGCGTTGATGTTCAATCGATCGCGCTGCAATCCGTTGTTCCCGGTACGCTTCCCGCCGATCGCATCGCACAAGCGACGATGAACGCCAATGTGACGGCGATGCCGCATTTCGAGCGCGGTATACAATGGGTCAACTTTACCCTGCGTCTAACATTGGCGAGCGGCGGATCATGAGGTTGAGTCCCGGTTTCTTTACGCTGTTGAAGGTGATGCTCCTGCTGTCGGTGCTAGCGGGTAATGTGGCGATGTTTGTCACATCCGTGCTGCCATACTGGAACAGCTATCAAGCGATCGCCGTCGAACTGGAGGCGGTGCAAACAGCAATCATCGAGCGTGA
Source organism: uncultured Chloroflexota bacterium (assembly GCA_937927665.1). GTDB lineage: Bacteria > Chloroflexota > Anaerolineae > Aggregatilineales > Phototrophicaceae > Flexifilum. The sequence continues at coordinate 10,831 of CALBRY010000141.1, read as the reverse complement.
CGCCCTCATCGATCAATCGGTGAGCGATGATTTGATCGTCGCAGAGGCACAGGCGCAAAATGCGGCTGTCGAACGCGCCCAAGCTGCCGCCATGTTCCTGACGCAGGAGCAAGCTGATTCGCTGCTTGATGCGATGTACGAGATCGCAGCCCGCACCAGCACGACAATCACAAATGTGCAAGCACAGCAGCCCGCGCAGTCGCCGGATATCACCCTATACGAAGTCAGCACGCTTGCGGTGCGCGTGGAAGGTCCATTCCGTTATCTGCTGTATTTCGTGTCGCTGTTTAGGCAAGCCGCCGCGCCGTCTGTTGCGATTCGCGATCTGAATATTCAAGGCGAAGAAGCCGACGCCGCGCTTACGATGACGTTGTATATCTATCAATCCGAGTTCGCTACCGGACAAGCCTTTGATCCGATCGCGTACACGCCGCCGACGCTTGAACCCACGCCAACACTGTTACTACCGACATGGACGTCGATCCCGACGGCGACGATTACGCCAACCACGACCGCCACGTTCACGCCGACACTAACACCCACCCTGACCGCAACATCAAGCGCGACCTATACCGTAACCCTTGAACCGACAGCGACGGACACGCCGACACTCGCACCCACCGAAACGGCGCTCACGTCTGCTCCTAATGTGGCGCTGCCAACCGTCGCGATATGTGAAGGTGCGCCGCCGATTCGCTTGACCGCTGGAATCACGGCGATCGTCGATTTCAACAATCCGGGCGCACTCCGCGTGATGTCATGGATCACCGAAGGGGCAGCGGATACGCTTGTGCAGGCATACGACAATGATCAGGTGCAGATTCTTGCGGGTCCTGAATGTGGGCAGTGGCAGGGACAGCCTGTATGGTACTGGTACGTCGATTTTCAAGGGATTCGGGGGTGGGCGGCAGAAGGAACATTCGCTGAACGCTGGTTGTGCCCCACAGAGAGTCCGGAATGCAGTTAGGGAGATCTGGGTCATGAAACCGGGAAAGTTACGCCCACTGGCAATCTGTGTATTTCGTGATGGGGATCGCATCCTCGCTGCCGAGGGATACGACACAGTAAAGCGGCAAACGTTCTACCGTCCTCTCGGCGGCAAGATCGAGTTTGGTGAGCGAGGCGTCGAGACAGTCGCGCGCGAATTAATGGAGGAAATCGGCGAAACAGTGATCGATGTCCGCTATATCGGCACATTGGAGAACATTTTCACCTACCAAGGCAGACCGGGACACGAAATCGTGCTTGTGTACGATGGGAAGTTTTCAGACGAAAGCGTGTATCGGCGTGATGAGATCGAAGGGGTGGAAGGTCAAGCATCGTTCAAGTCTTATTGGAAATCCCTCGCGTATTTCCGGGACGGGAATGCTCCCCTGTATCCCGATGGTCTGCTGGAACTCCTCAGCCGTGACACACTGTAATAGCACGCTACCCTGATTGTGTCGGGAAAACATCTCAACCCTACCCCAATAGTCACTTTTGCCGGGCATTGCTGACGAACGTCCCTTATGTGGGTATGATGTTCATTACTTTATACATGCTTCCCACGGGCTTACGATCATCGAGAAATGCGAGGCGTAATCTCTTGCATTGGCTGGAGATCGAGGGTAAGCAATGGAATTTCTGCCCCTTCTCATCGGCAGTGTTGCGTTTGCAGTGTTCGCCGTTCGCGCTGTTCGATTATTACATGCGGCGCTCTGGTTGGCGGGTGTGAGTATCCTAATCTCGCTGATGCTGTATCGGCTCGGCGCGTGGGAAATCGCAATCATCGAGTTGAGCGTGGGTGCGGGTTTGGTGACCGTACTTTTCGTTTTTGCCATCGCGGTGATTGGCGATGAAGCTGTTTCTGTCCGCTCACTAACCCCAAAATCGCTTGCCGCAGCGCTCACTGCTGCGGTGCTCATTCTTCTCTGTCTTTTCCTCTTTCCTTTGCCCGTCGAAGAGAACCCCACAGTTCAAGTCGAAACCACGTTCGCTGTCAGTTTCTGGCAGGATCGCGTCCTCGATGCGCTGTTACAGGTCATGCTGATTTTCGCGGGTGTGCTTGGCGTCATGGGACTGCTGGATGATCCAAAACCTCGTGTGGCGGCATCGTCAGCAGCACAAGCCGAGAACACTGCGCCGCATGACGAGGAGTCCATAGCTGACTCGCATCTTGAGGAGGAACGGGTATGACTGAAACACTGCTCTTAATCGGGATACTGGCGCTGTTCGGCGTCGGGTTGTACGGCATGATGATCCTGCACAACTTCATCAAGCTGGTGATCGCACTGCAAATTTTGACGAAAACTGCTGTGCTTGCATTCGTGATCGCCGGGGAAATGAACGGGCAGATTCAACTCGGTCAGAGCTTGGCGCTCACCGTGATCGTTGCCGACACGATGGTTGCAGTTGTTGGGCTGGCGCTGGCGGTTCAAGTTCGGCGGCATTTCGGAACGCTCGATATTCGCGCGCTTTCCACGCTCAAGAGGTGAAGCATGGCTGGTTTGCTCGTTCTCCTCACGATCCTTGCGCCGTGGGGCGGCGCGGCGTCGGTACTGCTTGCCGGTGATCAACGTCACAAAACGCAGCAGATCGCCGCTGTTCTATGCTCGGTGATCGCCGCGTTTGCTGCGCTTCTGCTCCTCGCGTTCACCGTGACCACACCCTCGGTTGAGTATGCGATCGGCGGTGTGTTTGGCACGTTTACCTTTATCCCGGATGGTTTAGGTACATTTCTCGCGGCGGTTGCGACCACCATTGGCAGCCTGACCGTGATCTTTTCACTCGATTACATGCACGGCGAGCATCAGCTTGGGCGCTATTATGCGCTTGTGCTGCTGTTTATCGGCGCGATGTGCGGCTTGGTGTTAAGTGGAAATCTGCTTTTGCTGTTCATTTTCTGGGAGATGACAGCACTATGTTCGTATGCGCTGATCTCCTTCCATAATGACGATCCGAAAGCTGTAGCCGGTGGAATCAAGGCGCTGGTGATCACGCAGATCGGCGGTGTCGGATTACTCGTCGGAATTTTGGCGGCGTATACCCAGCTAGGCACGCTCGACATTAATATGCTGATCGCTAATGCAGGTAGTTTGCCCGCTGATGCACTGACGATCACGGCGTTCGGGTTCTTGATCGCGGCGGCGGCGAAATCGGCGCAAGTGCCGTTTCACACGTGGCTGCCCGGTGCGATGGAAGCCCCAACCCCGGTGAGCGCTTTGATCCACGCCGCGACGATGGTTAACGCGGGTGTGTATCTGCTGGCACGGTTTTATCCGGCATTCGCCGCTGTCCCCGGTTGGACAAGCGCCGTGTTAATCGTCGGCATGATCTCGGCGTTGTTCGGCGCATTGATGGCGCTCTCCACGCATGATCTCAAGCGAGCGCTGGCGTATTCCACGATCAGCCAACTTGGATTTATGGTCTACGCGATCGGCGCTGGCGGAATTTTCGCCAGCCAATTCCATTTGCTCAATCATGCCGTGTTTAAGGCGCTCCTGTTCTTGGGTGCTGGCGCGGTGATTCACACGATGGGGACGCGCGATATGCGGCGGATGGGCGGCTTAAGCCGCGCGATGCCGTTTGTGCGAAATGTTTTTGTGATCGGCGGGCTGGCGCTGGCGGGCGTACCGTTCTTTAACGGCTTCTGGAGCAAAGAATTGATTCTGGAAGCGGGTTTGGAGACGGCGGTCTGGTCGTTCGTCGTCATGCTGATCACGGCGGGACTGACGGCGCTCTATACACTCCGCATGATCTGGTTGGTGTTCTTTGGCGAAGCACACGCGGCATTTCCAGCGCACGATGCCCCGAACTTTATGCGGATTGCGCTCGGCATGTTGGCGATCGGCGTATTGGGGATTTGGCTGCTTGCCGGAGCATTTGGACATCTTCTGGAAAGCACACTGCCATATCACGAAAGCGTGCTGCATGTCGACAGTACGGCGGACATGATCAGCGCCTTGATCGCTGCCCCCGCTACATGGCTGACGCTGGCGGTGATCGGGGTAGGATTTGCTCTTTGGGTGCTGCGTGAGCGTCTGACGGCGTTCACGAACAGCCTTGCGCCGCTTATGCGTGCTGCTGCGGCTGATTTCGGCTTTGAATGGCTGAACCGCCGCATTGTGATTGCCGCACAATCTGCCGCTGTCAACCTGCGGAAAACCCAAACAGGGCAGTTGAATTGGAATATCGTCGGCATTGTGACGGGTTTAGTCGCTGTGCTGCTTGTTCTGATGGTCGGGAGGTGAGATGACTCCGACACTGGGTTTGATCGGACTGCCGCTGATCACGTCGCCGCTGGTGTATTTCGCGGGGCGTGTTAATCGTCGTCATGCGGCATGGAGTCGCGGACTTGCCCTGCTGAGTCTGCTGATTGCGTGGGTGTTCTTCGCGCAAGCGGCGCAAGATTTCAGCTTGAATGGCACGCTTGAAACCACGATCGGGATGATCGTACTCCGCATTGATGGAATCAGTCTGCTGTTGACCGCGGTCGTGCTGACGCTCGCCACAGTTGTGACGATCTACTCTGCTCGCTATATGGCGGGGGAGATGGGCGAGGAAAAATACTACGCTCTATTGATCGCCATGTCCGGCGCGATGATTGGTCTGGCGTGTGCCGCCGATCTATTCAACCTGTGGGTGTGGTTCGAATTGATGACGATCGCATCGTTCCTGCTGGTTGCGTTCTACTGTCAGCGGCGGACAGCGCTTGAAGCCGGGGTTAAATATCTTGTGCAAAGCGCGATCGGTTCCGTGCTGGTATTACTCGGAATTGCGCTGATATTCGCGCAGACCGGGACACTGCGGTTGGATGAACTTGCATTAGCTGGCGAATCACTCGCCTTACTCGGAGCAGGGGCGCTGTTCGTGATCGGGTTCGGCGTGAAGATCGCGCTTGTTCCTCTGCACACGTGGCTGCCGGATGCACACACGCAAGCACCAAGCGGAATCAGCGCGATGCTTTCGGGTGTCGTGATCGAAACCGGATTAATCGCGCTTCTGCGGGTGGTTGGCGCACTTGCCGGAATTGCGGAGTCATGGGGCGTGCTTCTGCTGGCGTTCGGCGCGATCAATATGCTGTTCGGAAATTTGATGGCGCTGCGACAGAAGCAGGTTAAACGGCTGTTGGCGTTTTCCAGCTTAAGCCACGTCGGTTATATGCTGCTCGGCTTTGGAATCGCATTTTATGCCGGAGAGATCAACGGCGCGGCGGGCGGTTTCTTTCATCTGCTCACACATGGGTTGATGAAAGGACTGGCATTTCTCGCCGCCGGAGCGCTTTTGTACGGACTGCATCTTGCACACGAACGCCATGATCCGCTGACAGTGGGCGATCTGGCAGGCGCGGCGCGGCGCTACCCACTCGCGGCGCTCACACTTAGTCTTGCCGTGCTCGGTTTGGGCGGGCTGCCGCCGCTCGCCGGGTTTATGTCGAAATGGCAGATTTTCGCGGCGGGATTCCAGACACAAGACACGCTTGTGATGCTGCTCGTCATCTTTGCCGCCCTGAACAGCGTGCTTTCACTCGCCTACTATGCGCCGCTCGTCAACCGTATGTATCGGGATCATCCGTCGAACGTGGTGCAGCAGGGCAAGCCGATTCCGTTTTCGATGCAAGTTTCGCTTATCGTGCTTGCCGTGATGGTGCTTGCGATCGGTTTGCTGCCTTCGCTGGTCAATTGGCTGACCGAACCTGCCGGTGCGTCGCTCATGATGGTGTTGGGGCGCTGATTCGAGGACTGAAAGGGTCATTATGGAGTTTCTACTTGTTCCCCCGGTGGCGTTCCTGATTTATCTGGCGCTGGTGTGGATGCTTTCGGTGATCGGGCAGGTCATGGCGGGTAAACCTTCGCCTACGTCGGTGAAATCGACAGCGTATGCCAGCGGTGAAGTGCCGATATTGGGCAGCGCAGCACCCGGCTACCGTCCTTTCATACGCACGGCGTTGTTTTTTGCAGTCCTGCATCTGGGCGTGCTGATACTCGCCAGCGGTGGCTTTTCTGGCGCGGCGGCAATTTATCTCCTTGGGCTGATGATTGTGCTGATGGCGTTAATTCTGGGTTGACCTTCGGAAAGGAGGCGATCGTGTCGGCAGTATTCCAAACGGCAATAACGAAGGCAATGCGGCAAATCCGGGCGTGGGCGCGTATCAATTCGCCGTGGGCGATCCACTTTAACACCGGATCGTGCAACGGCTGTGATATTGAAATTCTCGCAACGCTGACTCCGCGTTATGACGTGGAGCGGCTCGGCGTGAAGTTACAGGGCAGTCCGCGTCATGCCGATGTGCTGATCTGTACCGGTCCGGTCACACGACAAGCGCGCGAACGCTTGATCCGCACCTATGAGCAGATGCCCGAACCCAAGTTTGTGATCGCGATCGGCTCGTGCGCGACCGCAGGCGGGGTGTTTCGCGGTTGTTACAACGTGATCGGGCAAATTGACGAGGTGATTCCGGTCGATGTGTACGTGCTTGGATGCCCTCCGCGACCCGAAGCGATCACCTATGGCATGGTTAAGCTGCTGAACAAGATCAAAGAAGCGAAAACAGAGGCGGCGGATACCCTATGAATACTGAAAACGCACTCAAGGCGGCAGGTGAACTGCTCGCCGAGTGGACAATCGCCGCGAATACACCTGAATCAAATCGCCTTGATGTTGTCATCGGCGCGGAGAACCTGATCGCGTCGGTGAGCGCCATGCTCGATGGGCGTTGGGGCTATCTAGCGGGCATCACCGGGCTTGATCTCGGTGTGCAAGCCGGTCAGTTCGAAGTGCTGTATCACTTCTGCGCGGGCGCGGCTGTGCTGACGTTGCGCGTGAGAACGCCGCGCGATCACGCGGTTGTGCCGAGCATCTGCACGGTACTCCCCTCTGCAATTTTTTATGAGCGCGAACTGCGCGAAATGTTAGGCGTAGAAGTCACCGGATTGACGAACACCGATCATCTGTTTCTGCCGGATGACTGGCGCGAGGGTGTTTATCCTTTGCGGAAAGATGCAGTACTCGATCAGGGAGAGACGCGGCAATGAGCGAAAAAAGCGAAAAGTTTATCGTCCCGATCGGTCCGCAGCATCCCGCGCTGAAAGAGCCGGGGCATTTTGAATTCACCGTCGATGGCGAAGTGGTGACGGGTGCTTCGGTGCGGTTGGGCTACGCGCATCGCGGAATCGAAAAAGCGACCGAATCGCGCAACTGGACGCAGAATATGTATCTGCTGGAGCGCATTTGCGGAATTTGTTCGCACATTCACGCGCTCGCGTACTGCCTCGGTGTCGAAAAGCTGGCAGGTGTCAGCGCGCCGCCGCGCGCACAAGCGATCCGCTCGGTGGTCGCGGAACTGGAGCGCATCCACAGCCATTTAATGTGGCTTGGTGTTGCGGCGCATGAGGCGGGCTTTGAAACGCTGTTCATGTACAGTTGGCGCGACCGCGAAACGCTGATGGATGTATTGGAGGCGCTGACGGGAAACCGCGTGAATTACTCCGCTAATCTGATCGGCGGCGTGAAATTTGATATCAATGCGGATCAGCGGGATACGATTTTGCGGGCGCTCGAATTTTTAGAGGAGCGCACCGCGCATTACATGGATATTGTCACCACGGATGTGGTGTTTCTGCGGCGTACACGCGGAATCGGCACGACAAGTGCCGCACAAGCGGAACTTTTGGGGTTGGTTGGACCGACGGCGCGAGCGTCCGGCGTGGCGCGGGATGTGCGAATTGATGCGCCTTACGCGGCTTATGCTGATTTTCCGGTCACGCTTATCCTACACAATGTTGGCGATCTGGAATCGCGCTTTATCGTACGGATCAACGAGCTTCTTGAAAGCTACCGCCTGATCCGCCAAATTCTTGATCATATGCCGGAAGGTGAGCTAACTGCTCGCGTGCCTCGCCGCATCAAAGAAGGCGAAACGATCAGCCGGGTGGAAGCGCCGCGCGGCGAACTGTTCTATTTCATCAAGAGCAACGGCAGCGATACGCCGGAGCGCATCAAAGTTCGCACACCAACGATGTGCAATATGGCATCTGTCCCCGTGTTGGGGATCGGTCAGCAGTTGGCGGATATTCCGATGATCCTCGCCGGAATCGACCCGTGCTTCTCGTGTAATGATCGCGCGGCGGTGATTCATCAAGGCGATGATGGCGACACATGGACGTGGGAACGCCTGCGCCAGTACGGAATAGATTATTACAGGGGGCAGCCGTGAGAGAGCTTTTCGCGATCCTATTCTTCCCCGGCGGATTATTTTTGCTGGCGGGCGGCATGATGTATGAATGGGCAGATCACAAGTTGATCGCGCGGCTGCAAAACCGCGTCGGTCCGCGCTGGTTTCAACCGTTGGCGGATACGGTCAAACTGCTTGCCAAAGAAGAAGTGATCCCAAGTGGGATTAGCACCTTCCTGTTTATCGCTTTGCCGATTGCGGCGCTTGCTGGCGCGTTGACCTCGGCGCTGTATGTTCCGCTCGGTGGGTTAGCGCCAACCTACAGTTTTCACGGTGATTTGATCGTGGCGCTGTACATGCTCAGTTTGTTGACACTGTGCACAGGATTGGCGGGTTCGAACACGACCGACAGTTTCTCGCTGGTCGGCGCGACGCGCACCCTGACTCAGCTTTTTTCGTATGAAGCGCCGTTCCTCGTCGCGCTGCTCGGTCCAGCGCTTGCCGCCGGAAGTTGGCAGATCAGCGAGGTGAACACATATGCACAATCCCATTGGCTGCTGTTCTTGCAGCCCATCGGGTTTATCGTCGCGTTAATCGGGCTGTTGGGCAAGTTAGAAATGCCGCCGTTTGACTCGCCGGAAGCGGAAACAGAAATTGTCGCCGGGGCGATGACCGAGTACAGCGGTCGCGGGCTGGCACTGTTCCACTTGGGGCGCAAGGTCGAACTTATGGTAGGTCTGACACTTGTCGCGTCGTTCTATCTAGGTGGATTAGGCAATCCGATTGAATTTGTCGTCAAAACGCTGGCACTTTTGCTCGGGCTGTCCGTCCTGCAATCCTTGATGGCACGCTTACGCATTGATCAGATCGTCGGGTTGTGGTGGCGCTACGGTGCGCTGCTGGTTCTCGCGCAGTGGTTGGTGCTGATGCTGATCGGAGGCTTCACATCATGAGAATGGGTGCAATGCTGACTGACGTGATCCGCGCATTATTCCAGCGACCCGCGACCCGCCAATACCCGTTTGTACGCACCGATGCGCCGGAGCGTTTACGCGGCAGACTCCATTGGGATGGCGAAAAATGCACCGGTTGTTCGCTGTGTGTGAAAGACTGCCCCGCACAGGCGCTTGAAGTGTTTATGGTCGATAAAGCGACCAAGCGTGTTGTGCTGCGTTATCACCTTGATCGGTGTACATACTGCGCGCAGTGTGTGGTTTCCTGCCGTCAAAGCGCGCTCACGATGTCGCATGATGAATGGGAACTCGCGGACACGGATAAAGTGCTGTTTACGATCACGTGTGGGGACGATGCCGATGTGCAGCGAATGGAAGAACTCGCTCCAAAAGATGCTGTTGAGCAGCCCTGAGCCGCGCATCGCCGTTATGGGAATTGGTCACGAACTGCGCGGAGATGATGCCGCCGCGTTGATCGTGGTGAGGGCGCTGCAAGCCGCGGTTGGCACGCGCCCGAATTTGCTGCTGATCGAGGCGGGGCACGCGCCGGAAAATCATACTGGATCGATCCGCCGTTTTGCGCCCAATCTGGTCTTATTGATCGATGCCGCGCATATGGGGGAACTGCCCGGCACGATCCGCTGGTTGGCTTGGCAGGACACAAGCGGCATCAGCGGATCGAGCCACACGCTGCCGCTGCACATGATCGCGGCATATCTTCAGCTTGAACTTGGCTGCGAAGTCGCGCTTATCGGAATTCAACCCGAAGGTACAGCATTTGATCAACCGCTGTCAGATGTCGTTCAAATGGCTGTAGATCAGATCGTGCCGCCGCTCGTGGAAATGCTGGGGGCGCTGCCTTCGTAGAAGCCTCGAATAGCAGCGCCCTCAAACTTGCTCACGTACTGCCGATGGGCTGTTGAATATCAACTTCAAGCAGCATTTTCAGATTCTCAAGCACACATTCGACGGTGTGTACGTTGGCGCGGATTACGATCTCCTCAGAATGGCTGCGGAGCAGAGGTTTCGGAACGGTATATTCAACCAGAATGGTTAGATCAACCCCGTCAGCAGTGGGTGCGAGCATCCATGATACGCTGGCATGAATGCCGCCGGAAATCTGCATGTAAATCTGAGCGTTGTGCTTAGGCTCTTTTAGGATCGCCTCGCCTTCAAACCGGACGCCGATCATGTTGTACTTCCACATGAAATGCGTATCGGATGAAGGGTGTCGCACAATATCATACACATCGCTGACAGCAGGGCAGAATGCGAGGACATGTACGGGGTCGCTCAGGTAACGGTAAACAACCGGCGCGGGAACATTCAGATGAACTTGCTTTTGAATGGTAGGCATCGCTTCCACCCTTTCTGCGATGTGATGCGTTTTGCAGAATGAGACGCCGCAGTAGATCAGCGGGTCGGTGCGGAAGTGCTGTTCGCGGAGAAGCCGAAACTTCTCCGCTTCAGGTTGACAACATATTGAGGCGATCAAAAATAGGTGGGGGAAAAACGGACGGGATTGAGGCTCATCCATTCTCCTCCATCCCCGACTTAACAACCTCTATAGGATGATTGTACTACCTTTTTGACAAAAAGATCGCATGGGCGATCATGTTTTTGTTAAACATGCATCACTGCAAGGGTAAAAATGGCAGTGTGATCGCTTGCGCCTGTGCGCGGAGCGCCAATTGGCTGACCGTGAAACAGTGTTCCTGTGTCATCG
>CALBRY010000140.1 GCA_937927665.1 uncultured Chloroflexota bacterium | reverse complement strand
ACACTTTACGACAAGCAGACATTTTTGTCGACCTCTCAAACACCCAACTTGAGCTGATCGCATCGATCAGCCGTGAGATCATCTTTTCCGAAGGCGCAGTCATTTTTGAGGAGAACACCCCCGGCACTGAGCTTTATGTGATCGCCGAGGGTGAAGTCTGGATTCAGGTTGATCCGGCGCTGGTCACTGCTGAAGCAAGCAGCGGTGGCTCAAAAACCATCGCCACACTTCGCCGGGGTCAATCCTTTGGCGAGGTTGCAATGGTTGATGAAGGACTGCGTTCGGCACGGGCACGCAGCGCCAAAGAGAGCACACGCCTGCTGGTAATCCCGCGTGAGCGCCTAATCTTTCTATGCGATTCATACCCGCAGTTGGGTTATCGCTTGATGCGTAACCTCGCAGCGGACTTAGCGATGAAGATCCGCAGTACCGATTTGCAGGTGCGCGAATATCTCACATGGCTGCACCGTTAACAGCATGGCGTAGGTGTAAATGTGGGCGGCGGTGTAGGCAGAATATCCTGCGAATAAGCGGCGGGTTGCGTTGGATATGGGGTCGGCGGCAGCGCGGGATAGATCGGCATAGTCGCGCTGTTTATGCCGATCTGCACCCATTCCGTCTGGTTTGCGAATATCGTGCGCCCGTCCGGGAGAACCATCACAGCGACACCGCGCATAAACTGGTGTATCGGCTGGTATACGCCGATTTCTAAAGTGAGCGGCTCCCCCAACGCATAGCGAATATCGAGATAATTCCACCAGACTCGCCCAAAGCCTGATTGCGCCGTTGGTTTCGGATAGCGATCCCACATGAATTGCAGAGGATTTTCAGGATACAACCCGTATTCGAGCGCTTCCAATTCCCAGAAACGCCCATTATCCACGACGACATAGATCACGGCGTTATCCTGCCGCCAAAACATCAAACCACGCTCAAATTGCTGAAACCTCCCTGCGATCATTGGCAGCGTACTGCCAATCTGACTGAACATACACCCTGCCGGAATAAGTAAAACGAAAAAGAACACGGGAATCATCAAGAACCGTCGGATATGCAGCATCATGCTTAATCCTTCACTGAACCGCTGAGTCATAGAAATGGACTCCGTTTCTATTAAAGTGGGTTCATGCAGTCCATGACGATCCACCGACGGTTTACCGACGCCCCATCAAACGGTAGGATTGCACCTGTCTCTTTGTCCGAAAGCCTCTCAACATGACTTCGATACTCATTATTGCACTCGTCGCGCTTCTGATCGGCTTGTCCAAAGGCGGGATGGGTGCGGTGCTTGCCGTGCTGGCGACTCCCCTACTTAGCCAAGTAATGCCTGTGCGGGATGCGATCAGTCTGGCACTGCCGCTGCTGATCATCGCAGATGTATTTGCGCTTCGCGCCTACTGGAAACAGTGGGACATGTACTATATCAAGCTGCTCATGCCAACAACGGTGATCGGCATCCTGATCGGGACGTATCTTCTCGCCAACCTACCCGACGATGTACTCCGCCGTGTATTGGGTGTGTTCGTGATGCTGTTTGTGATCTACAAGTTGTTCGGGGATCGCTTGACGCGGCTTGCCTATGAGCCGCGGCGGTGGCACGGTCTGCTTGCGGGCGGGATCGCGGGGACGGGTTCAGCGGTTGCCAACGTTGGAGGACCACCGTTTACGGTGTATCTGCTGCTGCAAAAACTCTCACCGCTGACTTTCGTTGGCACAACCACACTCTATTTTGCGCTCGTCAACCTGATCAAGCTGCCGCCGTTGATCGCCGCCAACATTATGGATTGGAATGTCATCGTGAGTGCGCTGTGGGCGCTGCCGATCCTGCCGTTCGGGGTGTGGGTGGGGCATAAAATCGTCCGCCGGATCAACCAGCGCAATTTTGAATTGATTATGCTGGTTGCGCTGACAATCACCGCGACATATCTACTCATCGCGCCAGCATCATAACACGGTAGGGACGCATCCCCTCTCTATCACCGTACGATAGAGAGGGGTAATTGCACGCTGTTTACGCCTGAACCAACCGGACAAACTTCCGCTTGCCAACTTGCAGCACCTTCGGGAGTTGATCCGGTTTCACCGTCGCCATCGGATCGGTGACAAGTTCATTATCGAGCCGGATGCCGCTCTGCTGGATCAAACGCCGCGCCTCAGCGCCGCTCGCCACCAAACCGAGCCGCCGCATCAAATCGACCAGCTTTTCTTCGGCTTCGATCTTCACATCTTCAATTTCGGATGGAATGCCACCCGATCGGAACACTTCATTCCACCGCTTTTGTGCCGCTTCTGCACCCGCTGCACTGTGATAGATCGTGACGATCTCTCGTGCCAGCCCCATCTTGACTTCGTTCGGGTGCAGCGCACCTGAGGTCAATCCCTGCTCAAGTTCACGGAGCTGCGCCGGTGACCATCCGAGAACCAGCTTATGATAGATCACCATCGCCTTATCGGGGATGCTCATCACCTTGCCGAACATATCCCACGGCTCGGCTAACAGCGGAATATGATTGCCGAGGCTTTTACTCATCTTGATCTCGCCGTCAGTTCCCGGCAGGCTTTCGCCCATGATGATGGCAACCTGCGGACGCTGACCGAGCGCTTCTTGCAGTTTGCGCCCTGCCACGAGGATATTAAACAATTGATCCTGCCCGCCAACCTGTACATCCGCTTCTTGCGCGACAGCGTCATAACCCTGCATCAAGCCATAGAACAACTCATGCAAGTAAATCGGCTGTCCGCCTTCGAGGCGACGCGCGAAGTTTTCGCGGATCAAGAACTGCTGCACGGTGAAATTGCTTGCCAACCGGATGATATCCGCGAAATCGAGCGTCGAGAGCCATTCATCGTTGCGGCGTACCCGTGTCATGCTCGGATCAAGAATCTTGAAGGCTTGCTCGGCGTATGTACGTGCGTTCTCGTCCACCTGTTCGGCGGTAAGCTGATCACGCGCCTTGTCCTTGTCCGACGGGTCGCCGATTAAGCTCGTGAACGTTCCAACAAGGAAGGTCACATCATGACCCAATTCCTGAAATTGTTTGAGCTTCCGCATCGTGATCGTATGACCGAGATGCAAATCGCTCGTGCGCGGGTCATAACCGCAGTAGACACGCAGCGGGCGCCCCTGCTTTTCGGCTTCGATCAAGCGTTCACGCAGTTCACGTTTCATGTTTTCGCGGGTTTGGTCATCGCCATACGCCGCCCCGCTCATCAGTATCTCGACTTGCTCGTCAATCG
>CALBRY010000139.1 GCA_937927665.1 uncultured Chloroflexota bacterium | reverse complement strand
CGACTGCAATTCGTCAAGCAGAATGTAGCCCTGCCGCAGCGCGTTAAGCGCCGCCGCGTGACGATCTTTCGCTTTCATCTTGTCGATGGCCCGCGCCAGCATTTCGATCACGCCGGGCATGGTGAGGCGCATCCGTTCGGCAATCGCTTCATTATCATAGCCACCCGCTACCAGCAGCAGCACGCGGCGTTCTTCATCCGTGAGCTTCGACCCATCGGTTTGACCGAGCATCCCCGTGACCACGCGTTCGGCAACGCCGCGCCCTAAGACGAGCGTCCCACCTACCACCTTGCGGATGCCCTCGAGCAGGTCGTCTTCGCTGGATGACTTGAGCAGATAACCATGCGCGCCAGACCGGAGCGCCTGTGTGATGTACCAATCTTCATCGCGCCCCGTCAGAATCAGCACCTTGACCCTAGGCGCCTGCTTGCGCACATCCGGCAGCACTTCCAGCCCGCCCTTGATCGGCATGTTCAGGTCGAGCAGCAGCACATCCGGTTGCAGCGCCAGCGTCTGCTGGAACGCTGTTTCGCCATCGCCCGCTTCGCCAATGATGATGATCTCATCGTGCTGCGACAGGAAATTGATGAGCGTCTTCCGCAGCATGGTGTGATCGTCGGCCACAAACACGCGGATCGGACGCGACGCATCCGCTGTGGTGACGAACACATCCGACCGCACGGCACGCGAAGGCTGCGTCGGCGCGTCTGTACCATCCGGGCGCAGCGATGCCATGAGCGCCTGCGCCATCGCATCCGCCGATTGGAAGCGGCGCACCGGATTCTTTTCCAGCGACTTCAGGATCACGCCTTCGAGCGCAACCGGAATATCCGGCACGATCAGGCGCGGCGGTGGCACGGGCTGTTTGACGTGCTGCATGAGCAGCACGGGAATATCGTCGGAGGCGAACGGGAGCTGCCCTGTCGCCATTTCATACAGCACGATCCCCAGCGAATAAATATCCGTGCGGTAGTCGAGCGTGAAGCCCTGCGCCTGTTCTGGCGAGAGATAAGCGGGCGTCCCGATGATCATCCCGTCGGTGGTGACGCGCTTGGCGTCCTTGGGCAGCGCCAGCCCCAAATCCATGATCTTGACATGCCCGGCTGACGTGACCTTGATGTTCGCGGGCTTGATATCCCGATGGATGATCTGGCGTTCGTGCGCATAGTGCAGCGCTCCGGCAATCTGGCGACCGAGATCCACGACGGTTTCCGGCGAACACGGGATGTACTTCCCTAACGAGTCACCTTCGACATACTCGACGACGAGAAACGGCTGTTCGTGTTCCTCGTCCATATCATAGATCGCCATGATATTCGGATGATTGAGGAGGGCTACGGCATGGGCTTCCTGAAAGAAGCGTTTGCGCACAGTATCGCGCACATGCGGCAGCAGTACCTTGAGGGCGACTTCTCGGCCCAAACGGCGATCCACCGCTTTGTAAACAGTCGCGGTGGAGCCTTCACCCAGAAGTTCCTTGATTTCGTAACGGTTACGGAGCGTCTTTCCAATCATCGTCGCTTGACCTTCATTGACCTGCAAGCGCCACAAGGATAACACCCCGTATCAGCGAATGCACGGAAAACCCGCCCTATGTCCGATTGAGGTACGACTTTCGGCGGACACAGGAACCGACGAGGCGGGAGCGTTAGCTCGCTGGCAGAGCGGGGACTGTTTGTGTAGGGACAGCGCCTGCGTTGTCCGTTTGGCAGCGCAGGCGCTAATCTAGTTTACGAAAAAACCACGGATTACCCCTCACCCCCAACCTCTCTCCCACGCAAGCGAGGAGAGGGGGTAGTTTTTCTCCCCTCCCTGAATTCGGGGAGGGGCGGGGGGTGGGGTAATTGTGGGGCTTACCGATTCTGAAATGATTTCTTGCCTAGCCCATTAAGGGGAGGGGCAAGCCCCTCCCCTACATTTTACTGCTGCGTATCAACCTGTCGCCTCCCTCTCCCACGCAAGCGAGGAGAGGGAGAAGCGCCTATTTTTGCTGGCGTCCTGCTACGCGCTCGGCGACACGTCCAGCTTGGTGTCGGGGGCGGCGAGTAAAATGCCACCCTTGATCGGGACGGAGGCAGCAACTTCCTCACGTTTTGGTTCAATGATCAGGTGGCGCAGCAGAATCATCGCTGTACCTGCTAGCGGCACCGAGAGCAAACCGCCAATGACACTGCCGACGCTGAAACCAATGAACAGGACGAGGATGATGAGGATCGGGTTGAGGTTGACGCTGTTCGCCATGACGCGCGGTGTCAGATAGTGATTTTCGACCTGCTGCACGAGCACAAAACTGATGAGTGCGAAGACGCCATGCAGCGGAGAACTCAGCAGCGCCAGCAAGATCGCCGCCACCGCGCCGATATAGCCGCCGATGATCGGTAGGGCGGTCGTCACGCCGATGATGAAACCGAGTGTCACCGCGTTGGGCACGCCAAACAGCGTCAGCAAAATGAAATTCGCTACCCCGACGAACATCACCACAAGACCGACGCCGCGCACATACGAGCCGAGCGTGCCTTCGATCTCTTTGAACATCTCATGGATGCTCGCGCGCCGACCGACCGAAAACAAGGAGGTGAGAAAGTCGAGGGCGGAGTCGCGGGAGGTCAGCCAGTACACCCCCATTACGACCGTGAGCACAAAATCGCCGACCAAACCGCCGAATTCGCCCGCCAACGCGGGAATCGACTCGCGCAGTTGGGTCACGATGTTGTTGATCGTCTCGCGGATGCCGTCTTCATCCAGCAGTTGAACGTCGGTGTTGAAGCGCTGTTCGATGTTGCGTTCCAGCCATGTCTGGGCGGAGATCAAGCGAGTGGCGAGGCGATCGTCGTTTTCGATGTAGCCCGCCAGTCGATTCGCGGCAGGCGGCAGCACCGCCAACAGCAGACCGAGGAGGGTGAGCATCAACCCGCCATACACCAGCAAAATTGCCAGACCGTAGGGAATACGGCGGCGTGAAATCCACAAAACCGCCGGGCGAACTGCGGAGGCGATGATGATGGCGACGAGCAGCACGATCAGAATTCGGGCGCTTAAGAACAAAGCATAAGCCGCTGTAATGGTCAGGATCACCACCAGCGTGTTGCGGAACACCTGCTGAGTTGTCATGCTGCCTCAAGTTTGAATATAACGATTCTCATTTCAAGGATACGTGATATCGTTTATTAAGGCAATAATGAACAACTGAGAAGATGGTGAAGACAGCGGCGGGCACTCAACGTGGGATCGCGGGGCGGGCACTCCGGCGGGCACGCTGATGCACTGCCCACATAGATACTCGGTAGACCGTGTACGCCGCGAACAGGAATAACAGTGGATCGGTCGGGGCGCGGTAGCGTGTAGACGGATGAAAGATAATGTAGATCAGCGTCATGCCCATTTGCACGAACCACAGCAGCGCCACCTCGCGCCACTGGCTGAGCGTGAGCGCGATCCCGACGAGCGCCAGCAGCAGCAGTCCGCCGAAGTAGAA